>NZ_JBFAUP010000013.1:0-243589 GCF_040679335.1 Streptomyces sp. NPDC052299
CTGCCGAAGCAGGCCGGGGTATCAACATATCTGGCGTTGACTTTTGGCACGCTGTTGAGTTCTCAAGGAACGGACGCTTCCTTTGTACTCACCCTCTCGGGCTTTCCTCCGGGCGCTTCCCTTCGGTCTTGCGTTTCCGACTCTATCAGACTCTTTCGTGTCCGATTCCCGGTCGAAGCGGGTCAAGCGATTTTCGCTTTCCAGGTCTTCGCTTTCGCGTTTCCCTTTCCGGCGGACCAGACACTATCAAACCTTTCCGGTCCCCCTGACCGGCCCCCCGCAGACATGCGGGTGCCCGATTTCGGGTTAGGGTTTGGGCTCAATAGCCGCTGCCGACCCCCGACTCAAAGTCGCGTTGGGGCCAGGCAGGAGTACGACAGTACAGGCAGCCGGGAGTCGAGGCAAATCGTTTCCGGTGCGCCCCTAGGTCCTCGAACCACCAGGACTCGGGCGGAACCGGGACTTCTTATGACTTACGCTGCTGAGCAGTACGCCGTCCTCCTCTCTAGCCGCGGCGGCACCTTCGAAGCTCCACTGGGAGGCCCCCCATGACCACTGTGACGTCCCCGCTTGCCGGACGTGCCGTTGGGCTCGCTGCCGTACCCGACCCCGTCTTCGCCGGCGCGATGGTCGGTCCGGGCACCGCCATCGACCCCGTCCGCGAGCCCTCCGAGGCGGTCTCCCCCGTCGACGGAGTCGTCGTCTCCCTCCACCCTCACGCGTTCGTGGTGGTCGACAGCGAGGGGCACGGGGTGCTCACGCACCTGGGCATCGACACCGTCCAGCTCAACGGTGAGGGCTTCGAGCTGCTCGTGAGCAAGGGCGACACCGTGGCCCGCGGTCAGGCCGTCGTCCGGTGGGACCCGTCCGCAGTCGAGAAGGCCGGCAAGTCCCCGGTGTGCCCCATCGTGGCGCTGGAGGCGACGGCCGACGCCCTCTCCGAGCTCGTGGAGTCCGGCGATGTCGCGGCCGGCGACTCGCTGTTCGGCTGGCAGTAACGCGATCGGCGCAGTGACAGCCGACTGGATATCCACCACCGCGGAGGCAACGGCCACCGCACGACCGGAGACGGGTGAAATGGAGACAACGCTGCGAGGCGTAGGCGTGAGCCACGGTGTGGCGATCGGCGAGGTACGGCACATGGGCACCGCGGTGCTCGAACCGCCGGCCAAGCAGATCCCGGCCGAGGAGGCCGAGCGCGAGCAGGGGCGGGCCCGGCAGGCCGTGGAGGCCGTCGCCGCCGACCTCATCGCGCGCGGCAACCTGGCCGGTGGCGAGGCGCAGCACGTGCTGGAGGCCCAGGCCATGATGGCCCAGGACCCCGAGCTCATGGCCGATGTCGAACGCCGCATCGCCGTCGGAAGCACCGCCGAGCGCGGTGTGTACGACGCGTTCGCCTCGTACCGGGCGCTCCTGGCGGGTGCCGGCGAATACCTGGCGGGCCGGGTCGCCGACCTCGACGACGTGCGCAATCGCATCGTGGCGCGGCTGCTCGGCGTGCCGATGCCCGGCGTGCCGGACAGCGACGAGCCCTACGTCCTGATCGCCCGGGACCTCGCCCCCGCCGACACGGCGCTGCTGGACCCCGCGCTGGTCCTCGGCTTCGTCACCGAGGAGGGCGGGCCGACCAGCCACAGCGCCATCCTGGCCCGGGCGCTCGGTGTGCCCGCCGTGGTGGCCCTGCCCGGGGCCGGTGAGCTGGCCGAGGGCACGCTCATCGCCGTGGACGGCAGCACCGGTGAGATCTTCGTGGAGCCGAGCGACGCGAAGCGGGCGGAGCTGGAGAGCGCCGCCGCCGCGCGCAAGGCCGCGCTGACCGCCGCGACGGGCCCCGGTGCCACGTCGGACGGTCACAAGGTGCCGCTGCTCGCCAACGTGGGCGGGCCCGGTGACGTGCCGGCGGCCGTGGAGGCGGGTGCGGAGGGCGTCGGCCTCTTCCGTACCGAGTTCCTCTTCCTGGACGACAGCAAGCAGGCGCCGTCCGAGGAGAAGCAGATCGCCGCGTACCGCGCGGTGCTCGAGGCGTTCCCCGAGGGCCGTGTCGTGGTGCGGGTGCTGGACGCGGGCGCGGACAAGCCGCTCGACTTCCTGACCCCGGCGGACGAGCCGAACCCGGCGCTGGGCGTGCGCGGGCTGCGGAGCCTCCTCGACCACCCGGACGTGCTGCGCACCCAGCTGACCGCGCTGTCGAAGGCCGCCGAGGGGCTGCCCGTCCACCTCGAGGTCATGGCGCCCATGGTGGCCGACCGCGCGGACGCCAAGGCCTTCGCCGACGCCTGCCGCGAGGCCGGGCTGAACGCCAAGTTCGGCGCGATGGTCGAGATCCCGTCCGCCGCGCTGCGGGCGCGCTCGGTGCTGCAGGAGGTGGAGTTCCTGTCGCTGGGCACCAACGACCTGGCGCAGTACACCTTCGCGGCGGACCGTCAGGTGGGGGCCGTCTCCCGGCTCCAGGACCCGTGGCAGCCTGCGCTCCTGGATCTGGTGGCGCTGTCCGCCGAGGCCGCGAAGGCCGAGGGCAAGAGCTGTGGTGTCTGTGGTGAGGCCGCCTCCGATCCGCTGCTCGCGTGCGTGCTGACGGGCCTGGGTGTGACGTCCCTGTCGATGGGCGCGGCGTCCATTCCCTATGTGCGTGCCACGCTCGCCAAGTACACGCTGGCGCAGTGCGAGCGGGCGGCTTCGGCCGCGCGTGCGGCGGACTCGGCCGAGGAGGCGCGCCGGGCGGCGCAGGCGGTGCTTTCGGGCGAGTAGTCCGGGACCGCACGACGCGAGGTGAAGGGGCTTTCCGCCGGGGACCGGCGGGAAGCCCCTTCGTCGTGTCAGCGGTGCTCCTCCGGTTCATCGGCGCCGATGTCGAAGCCCGCGCAGTACTCCACGCCGGACTCGGGGGCGACGGGTTCGCCCGTGTCCGCGTCGGTGCAGTAGGCGCTGAAGACCTCGCCGGCGGTGAGCGGGTCGAGGTTGCCCCGGCTCAGCCGCCAGCCGTGCACGCGGTCCGGGGCGCCCGGGGTGCTCGTACGCAGGACGACCCCGCCGTGGCTCTCCAGGGCGATGGCGACGGCGAGGACGCTCACGAACTCGGCGCCCTCCGATGTGTCGAGCAGGAGGGGCCCCGCGCCGGGGCGGTCGGTGTGCAGGGCGGCGAGCAGCTGGTCGTTCTCCGTGGGGGTGCTGCACACCAGGTGGTGGATGCCGGGTCCGGCGGCCTCCAGGGTGCGTTCCAGGAGGTGGGAGGCGCGGTCGAAGGCGGCTTGGCCGATGTCCCGGCCGCAGTCCGCGCAGTGGCCGAGGCCCGCCAGGAGCATGGTGGCGTACTCCCAGGTGGCCCGGCGGACGGCGCGGCCGACGAGCAGCTGGATCAGGGCGTCCAGGGGCTGCCCTTCGTAGGTGACGGTGGCTCCGCAGGCGGCGATCTCCGCGGTGAAGCGGCTTCGGCCGGCCGGGGTGTCGGGGGCGATGCCGGCCTCCGCGCAGTACTGCACGTACTCCAGGGGGTCGAACAGGGCGACCGTCGTGTGCACGCCCTGTGCGGTGAGGGCCTTGAGCAGGGCCTCCACCTGTGCCAGATAGACGCCGTGGTCGTCGAAGGTGAAGGTGCGGAAGCGGCGCATCGCCGCGAAGTCCTCCTCATCGGTCAGCAGGCCGATGGTGGTGGGTGCTTCGCGGCGCAGCGCGCGTCGCATCGTGGTGGTCGCGGTCCGTCCGTGGACGGTGGTCCGCTTGTTGCGTGTCTGCGCCATGATGTCCCCCAGTGCGCTGTCGATCATTGCTCACTCAGAGTAACCACGGGCACTGACAACGGGGCGGTCAGCGGCGTTCGCGGGCCAGCTTCTCGTAGAAGTGGAGGAGTTCCAGGTTGTCGATCGAGCCGGGGTTGACGGCCTTTTCCAGGGCCGTTCCCTGGAGCAGGCGCTTGACCGGAACCTCGATGCGCTTGCCGGTGAGGGTGTGCGGGATGCCGGGGACCTCGATGACCTCGTCGGGGACGTGGCGGGGCGAGAGGTTCTCGCGGATGGTGCGCTTGATGCTGTCGCGGAGGGCGTCGTCCAGGGTGGCGCCTTCGGCGAGGTGGACGAAGAGCGGCATCCAGTAGCCGCCGTCCGGTTCCTCCAGGCCGATGACGAGGGATTCGCGGATCTCGGGGAGTCGTTCGACGGCCTCGTAGATGTCGGCGGAGCCCATGCGGACGCCCTGCCGGTTGAGGGTGGAGTCCGAGCGGCCGTGGATGACGACGGAGCCGCGGTCGGTGATCGTGATCCAGTCGCCGTGACGCCAGACGCCGGGGTACACGTCGAAGTAACTGTCGTGGTAGCGGCTGCCGTCGGGGTCGTTCCAGAAGCGGACCGGCATGGACGGCATCGGCTTGGTGACGACGAGCTCGCCGACCTCGCCGGTGAGCGGTTCGCCCGCGGGGTCCCAGGAGTGGAGGTCCGTGCCGAGGCTGGCGGCCTGGAGCTCGCCGATGTGGACGGGGAGGGTGGGCACCGCGCCGGCGAAGCAGCTGCAGACGTCGGTGCCGCCGCTGACGGAGGCGATCCACAGGTCGTCGGCGACCTCGTCGTGGAGCCAGCGGAAGCCGTCGGGCGGGAGCGGGGAGCCGGTGGTGGCGACGCACTGGACGCGGGAGAGGTCGAAGTCGCGTCCGGGGTGGATGCCGGCCTTGCGGCAGGCCATGACATAGGCGGCCGAGGTGCCGTAGAGGGTGGCGCCGGTCTGTTCGGCGACGCGCCACTGGGCGCTGATGTCCGGGTAGCCCGGGCTTCCGTCGTACAGCACGACGGTGGCGCCGGTGAGGAGGCCGGAGACGAGGAAGTTCCACATCATCCAGCCGGTGGAGGTGTACCAGAAGAAGCGGTCCTCGGGGCCGAGGTCGCAGTGGAGGCCGAGCTGCTTGAGGTGTTCGACCAGGATGCCGCCCTGGGACTGGACGATGGCCTTGGGCAGGCCGGTGGTGCCGGAGGAGTAGAGGACCCAGAGCGGGTGGTCGAAGGGGACCTGCTCGAAGACCGGTTCGGTGTCGGCGGCGGTGAGGGCGGCCCAGTCGAGGGCGCCGTCGGGGGCTTCGGTGCCGAGCAGCGGGATGTGCACGACGGCGCGCAGGGTGGGCAGTTCGCGGCGGAGTTCGGCGACGGTGTCGGCGCGGTGGTGTTCCTTGCCGCCGTAGCGGTAGCCGTCGACGGTGAAGAGGACGACGGGTTCGACCTGCTGGAAGCGGTCGAGGACGCTGCGGGCGCCGAAGTCGGGGGCGCAGGAGGTCCAGATTCCGCCGACGGCCGCGGTGGCGAGGAAGGCGACGACGGCCTGCGGGATGTTGGGGAGGTAGCCGCTGACGCGGTCGCCGGGGGCGACCCCGAGTGCGCGGAGTTCGGCGGCGAGCGAGCCGACCTGGCGGCGCAGCTCGGACCAGGAGGTCGGGGCCTGGGTGTGGCTCTCGTCCACGTGGAGCAGGGCGGGCGCGTCGGCGCGCAGGGGGTCCTCGGAGGCGCGCAGCGCGTGCTCGGCGTAATTGAGGGTGGCGCCGGTGAACCAGGTGGCGCCGGGCATCGAGCGGTCGCCGATGACCTGCTCGTACGGGGTGGAGAAGCGGACGTCGAACCATTCGGCGACGGCCTTCCAGAAGGTGTCGAGCTCGTCGACGGACCAGCGGTGCAGACTGGCGTAGCCGCCCTCGGCGGGGGCGCCGTGGTGCTCGGCCGCCCAGCTCTGGAATCGGGTGACGGCGGCGGCCGCGACGCGGTCGGGACCGGGCTGCCACAGGGGGGCTTCGTCGGCTGCTGAGGTCATGGGGCGGCTCCCTGGCTGTAGCGGGTACGCGGAGTGTGCGCAGGTCGCGCGCACGTGCGGGGGTGTGCGCGTGAGGCGACGTCACGGACGATGCCATGTGATCGTCTTTCGCACCAGGGTTGCCCGCACATGGTTCCGTGTCCCGGTATGTGCTCCCGCCACGTCCGGTGCGGGGTGAACGGAAGTTGAACGGCGCTCGTTCGCTGCCGGGCGGGTGGCAGGGTGAGCGGCATGAACGGTCGTGACCTGGTGCGCTCGGTGAAGCTGGTGGGTTCGAGGCGGGGGCTGCGCACGGTGCGCTCGGCGTGGCGCCGGGCGCGTGCGGACGCGCGTGCGCTGCCGGGGCGCGGGGCGGAGCGTGCCCGGGTGCCGGGTCCGGTGACCGGGGCGGAGCCGGGGCCCGGGGGCGGGGTGGTGCGGTTCGCCCGTTCGGAGCTGCGGATCCGGGTGGCGGTGGGCGGGGCGGTGTTCTGGGGGTGGGACGGGGCGGAGCCGGGGCCGTCGTACGCGTTGCCGGGCGAGGCGCCGGACGCGGATCCGCGGGCGGTGCTGGAGCCGGGTACGGACGGCGGCTGGCAGGTGGTGGCGGAGCGGCTGACGGTCGCGGTGTCGCGGCACGGGGCGGTGGAGCTGCGGACGCCGGGCGGGGTGGTGCTGCGCCGGGAGCTTCCGCCGCGCTGGTGGGAGCCGGTGGCCGGCGGGGACGTGCGGTGGGTGCAGCGTTCGGAGGTTGCGGCGGACGCGCGGTTCTTCGGGCTGGGCGGGAGGGCGGCGGGGCCTCGGCTGCGGGACGGTTCGTACGCGCTGTGGAACACGGACCCGGGCGGGCGGTTCGGGCCGGGGGACGATCCGCTGTATCTGACGATGCCGGTGCAGCTGGTGGTGGCGGACGCGGGGACGCACCTGGTCTTCTACGACAACTCCTGGTCGGGCGAGGTGTCGTTGCGGGAAGGGGAGGAGGGCGCGGGGGCCGGGCACGACCGGCCGGGCGCTTCGCAGGTGCGGATGGACGGCGGGCCGCTGCGCTGCTGGGCGGTGGCGGGGACCCCGGCCCGGGTGCTGGCGGGGTGGTCGGCGCTGACGGGAGCGGCCGCGGTGCCGCCGTCCTGGGCCCTGGGTCCCCAGCACGCCCGGTGGGGCTTCGGCTCCGCGCGGGAGGTCCGGCGGATCGTCGCGGGATACCGGGAGCGGGGTCTTCCGTTGTCGGTGCTGCACCTGGACATCGACCACTACGACGCGCACCGGGTGTTCACCGTGGACCGCGGGCGGTTCCCGGATCTGCCGGGGCTCGCCGGGGAGTTGCGGGAGGCCGGGGTGCGGCTCGTGTCGATCGTGGACCCGGCGGTCGCCGCGGACGGCGGGAACGCGGTCTACGAGTCCGGCCGGGCGGTGGGCGCGTTCGTCCGGGACGCCCGGGGGCGGGAGGTGCGGGGGGAGGTGTGGCCGGGGGTGTGCGCGTATCCGGACTTCACGGATGCGGGGGTCCGGGAGTGGTGGGGCGGGCTGTACGCGGAGCGGCTGGCGCAGGGGTTCTCCGGGGTGTGGCACGACATGAACGAGCCGGTGTCGTTCGCGGCGTTCGGTGATCCTTCGCTGCCTCGGTCGGCGCGGCACGTGCTGGAGGGGCGGGGCGGTGATCACCGGGAGGCGCACAACGTGTACGGGCTGGCGATGGCGCGGGCCGGTTACGAGGGGCTGGCCCGGTTGCGTCCCGAGGAGCGGCCGTTCCTGTTCTCGCGGTCCGGCTGGGCGGGGATGCAGCGGTACGGGGGCACCTGGTCCGGTGATGTGGCCACGGGGTGGCCGGGGCTGCGGGCCTCGTTGGCGCTGGTCCTGGGACTCGGTCTGTGCGGGGTGCCGTACTCGGGGCCGGACGTGGGCGGGTTCGACGGGTCGCCGTCGCCCGAGCTGTATCTGCGGTGGTTCCAGCTGGGCGCGTACCTGCCGCTTTTCCGTACGCACGCGGCGGTCGACGCGGGGCGCCGGGAGCCGTGGGAGTTCGGGCCCGAGGTGCTGGCGGGGGCGCGTGCGGCGCTGGTGGAGCGGGAGCGGCTGCGGCCGTACTGGGTGACCCTGGCGCGGCTGGCGGCGCTGACGGGTGCGCCGTACGTGCGCCCGTTGTGGTGGTCGGCGCCCGGGGACCGGGGGCTGCGGGACTGCGAGGACGCGTTCCTGCTGGGTGACGCCCTGCTCGTGGCGCCGGTGCTGGAGCCGGGCGTGGTGCGGCGGGCGGTACGGCTGCCGCCGGGGCGCTGGTACGACACGGTGAGCGGGGCGGTGTACGAGGGGCCGGGGCGGGTGGTGGTGGAGGCGCCGCTGTCCCGGGTGCCGGTGCTGGCCCGGGCGGGGGCGGTGATTCCGGTGCGGGGTGCGGACGGCGGCCCG
The DNA here is from genome assembly GCF_040679335.1 of Streptomyces sp. NPDC052299. Taxonomy (NCBI): domain Bacteria; kingdom Bacillati; phylum Actinomycetota; class Actinomycetes; order Kitasatosporales; family Streptomycetaceae; genus Streptomyces; species Streptomyces sp. NPDC052299. The sequence continues at coordinate 8,167 of NZ_JBFAUP010000013.1, forward strand.
GAGCTCGAGGTGTGGGCGCCGGTGGCGGGGAGTCCGGGTGGCGGGACGGTGGTCCGGGACGCGGGTGACGGCTGGGAGCCGGTGCGGGTCGAGCGGTACACGTCCCGGCTGGAGGGCGGGCGCGTCGTGGTGGAGCGGGACGGCGGGGCGGTGGACTGCCCGGTGCGGGTGCGGGGCGCGGGGTGCGGGGGCTCAGCGGTAGCGGCCGGCGAACCAGCGGTGGACGGCCTCGGTGTGGAGGGGGAAGGCGAGGGTGGCGGGGGCGGTGAGCAGGGTGTGGCCGGACGTCTCGTCGGTGGGGGCGGACGGCGGGAGCGCGGCGACGGGCCGTGCCGGGAGGAGCCCGAAGAGGAGCAGGTGGCCGGCGGGTGAGCTGAGGGCGTCGGCGAGACGGACGTCCTCGGGGCGTGCCTCGATGCGGGTCTCCTCGCGCAGTTCGCGTACGACGGCGTGCTGCCAGTCCTCGGCGTGGTCGATGAAGCCGCCGGGCAGGGCGAGGCCGCCGCGTGCGGGTTCGATGGTGCGGGTGATGACGACGAGGCCGGTGGTCCCGCCGTCGGTGACGGGGAGCAGGGCGACGGCGACCGGGAGCGGGTTGCGGTAGGCGGTCTCACCGCAGGCGGCGCAGGTCCGGGGCCAGGTGCCGGGGGCCGGGAGGCCGGTGTAGGCGGCTCCGCAGGCGGGGCAGTGGGCGAACGTCACGGGCTGCTCCGTTTCCTCGGGGGGCCGGGCCGGCTCTCGTGGTGACGGGGCGTGGGACCGGTGGCGGACACGCGCGGACTGTACCGGATCTCCCTTCGCGGCGGCCCCGGACCGTGGAGGATGTGCTCATGACAGCCATTGCGACCGCTTTCCGCGCCCTGGCGGCCACCGCCGCCGCCCTGCTCGCCGTGACCGTCACCGCCCCGGTGGCGCAGGCGAGGCCCGAGCCGAAGGCGCCCCGGGAGTTCGTCTCGCTGCGTTCGGTGGACCCCACGATCATCCAGGAGATGCGCTACCCGACGGCCCACGACTTCATGGGCGAGCCCGTGGACGGCTACCGTCAGCCGCTCTGCATCCTGACCCGGCCGGCCGCCGAGGCCCTGCACCGTGCGCAGGTCCGGCTGTTGCGGCAGGGCTACTCGCTGAAGGTGTACGACTGTTACCGCCCGCAGCGGGCCGTCGACCACTTCGTTCGGTGGGCGAAGGACCTGGACGACGAGGCGATGAAGGGCGAGTTCTACCCCCGGGTCGACAAGTCACGTCTCTTCGCGGACGGTTACATCGCGGAGAAGTCGGGGCACAGCCGGGGCAGTACCGTGGACCTGACGCTGGTACGGCTCCCCGCGCTGCCGACCAGGCCGTACCGGCCGGGCGAGGAACTGGTGCCGTGCTATGCACCGCAGGCCGACCGGTTCCCCGACAACTCGGTGGACATGGGTACGGGCTTCGACTGTTTCGATACTCTCTCGCACACCGATGATCCGCGTATCCAGGGTGTGCAGCGCGCCAACCGGCAGTTCCTGAAGAAGACCCTCACGGAGGCGGGTTTCGTGAATCTGGCCGAGGAGTGGTGGCACTACACCTTCCAGCCGGAGGCGTTCCCCGGCACCTACTTCGACTTCCCGGTGGCCCGCAGGTCGGTCGCCGGGCACTGAGCCGGTGGCGCGGGCGGCCGGGACCACCCCCGTGGGTTCCGGCCGCCCGTTCTCCCTTCCGGACGCGGCCGAGCCGTTTCCGGTTGCCGGATCAGCGATTACGGTGCCCGTATGTCACAGCAGACGTTCGATTCGTACGAAGAGTTCTGGCCGTACTACGTCGCGATGCACTCGCGGGCCGCGACCCGTTGGGTGCATCTCACCGGCACCCTGACCGGTCTGGCCGTCAGCGCGTACGGACTGGCGCGCGGCCGGAAGCGGTATCTGGCCGCGCTGCCGCTCATCGGTTACGGCACGGCCTGGCCCGCGCACTTCCTGATCGAGAAGAACAACCCGGCCACCTTCGGCCACCCGGCCTGGTCGCTCCGCGGTGACGTACAGATGATCCGCATGATGCTGGCCGGGCGCGACCGCGAGCTGGCGCAGACCGCGGAGAAGTGGCTCGCGGAGAACGGCTTCTAGCCGCCCGGGCCTCGGTCTCACGCGGCGTCCGGAGCCGTCATCTCCGCACCGATGCGCCGGATCCGCTCCTGTCCCCACTGGGCCAGGGCCTCCAGGGCGGTGTTGAGGGTGACGCCGTGCTCCGTGAGGGAGTACTCGACCTTCGGCGGCACCACGGCGTACACCTCCCGGTGCACGAGGCCGTCGGTCTCCATCTCCCGCAGGTGCTGGACGAGCATCTTCTCGCTGACGCCCGGGAGCCCGCGCCGCAGTTCCGCGAAGCGGCGCGTGCCGTGCTCGTGCAGTTCCCAGATGATCAGCGACTTCCATTTGCCGGCGACGACGTCCATGGCCGCGTCGATCCCGCAGACGTAGGGGCCCCGCCGTGCCGTTGTCGCCATGACCGCCTCCACGCCGCGCGGACGGCACTTACCTTCCGGTGAGTACCCCACTAATAAGTCCGTACTGTTCAACTCTACTGCCCCTGAAGAGGATTGAGGCATCGGCGAAACCCTTCGCCCGACAAGGGGAGTGCAAGGACATGCAGGAGATCCACGCGACAGACGTGAGCGTTCTCGGACTCGGCGCGATGGGCAGCGCGCTTGCCGGGGCTCTGGTGAAGGCCGGAGTGCGGACCACGGTCTGGAACCGCTCGACGGGCAGGGCAGCGGCACTGGTCGCCGGGGGCGCGAGGGAGGCCGCCACCGCCGCCGAGGCGGTCCGGGCAAGTCCGCTGGTGGTCGTCTGCCTCTTCGACCACGACTCGGTGCACGAGGTGCTCGACCCGCTCGTGGGTGACCTGGCGGGGCGCAAGCTGGTCAATCTGACGACGACCACGCCCGACCAGTCGAGGGAGTCGGCCCGCTGGGCGGCCCGGGCGGGGATCGCCTACCTGGACGGCGGCATCATGGCGGTGCCCTCCATGATCGGGCAGCCGGGGTCCTCAATCCTGTACAGCGGTTCGCGGGAGGTGTTCCGTGAGCACACGGAACTGTTCGACCAGTGGGCCACCAGCACCTACTACGGCGAGGACGCGGGGCTCGCGTCCCTATACGACTTCGCGCTGCTCTCGGCGATGTACGTCATGTTCGCCGGGTTCATGCAGGGCGCGGCCATGCTCGCACCGGCGGGCGTGCCGGCGAGCCGGTTCGCGGCGATGGCCGGGCCGTGGCTGACCGCGATGACCGGTGAACTAGCGGGATACGCCGAGGTGATCGACGGCGGGGACTACGCGGCCCCGGGACAGCAGAGCCTGACGTTCTCCAACCTCGGCCTGTTCATCGAGGCGATCACCGACCAGGGGGTGAGCGCCGAACCGGTTGCCATGGTCCAGCGCCTCATCCAGCGGCAGGTGGACGCCGGCCACGGGACGGAGGGGTTCGCCCGCATCATCGAGAGCCTCAGGAGCCCCGCTGCGTAGAGGTTCTAGGTGGTCACCGGCTCGCGCGGGCGGTCCGCGCGAGCCAGGGCGTGTTCGACCACGGCCACCAGCACGTCCCGGGCCGAGGCGCGGTCCCGCGCGTCGCACATCAGCAGCGGCACCTGCGGGTCCAGGTCGAGCGCGGCCCGTACCGTCGCCTCCGGGAACAGTTCCGCGCCCTCGAAGCAATTGACGGCGACGGCGAACGGGATCTCGCGGCGCTCGAAGTAGTCGACGGCCGCGAAGCAGTCGGCCAGGCGCCGGGTGTCCGCGAGGACGACCGCGCCCAGCGCGCCCTGCGCCAGCTCGTCCCAGAGGAACCAGAACCGGTCCTGCCCCGGCGTGCCGAAGAGGTACAGCACCAGGTCCTCGCGGAGCGTGATCCGCCCGAAGTCCATGGCCACGGTCGTCGTGGTCTTCCCCTCGACGCCGTCCAGGTCGTCCACCGGACGGCCCGCCTCGGTCAGCCGTTCCTCCGTGCGCAGCGGCCTGATCTCGCTGACCGCGCCCACCAGCGTCGTCTTGCCCACGCCGAAGCCGCCCGCCACCAGGATCTTGAGGGTGACGGGCTCCACGCGCCGCCTGCTGCGGCTAGAGCGCCCGAAGGCCATTGATCACCTCACGGAGAATGTTCACGTCCGGCAGCTCGGCCGGCGGAACGGGACGGGTCACGTGTACCAGCTCGTCGTCCACGAGATCGCCCACCAGCACCCGCACCACGCCCACGGGCAGGTCCAGGGACGAGGCGAGCTCGGCGATCGACTGGGGCACCTCACCGCAGAGTTCGAGGATCTCGACGTGTTCCGGGGTGAGCAGCTGGTCGCTGTCCGGGTCGTCGGCCGCGGGTTCGGGCACGACGATCGCGATCAGGTCGAGGCGGTGGCGGGACGCGCTGCTGGTGCGCCCGCGGGTCATCGCGTAGGGGCGGACGACGGGCCCCGCGTCGTCGTCGTACCAGCGCGGGGTCCGCGGCCTTTCCGGGGTCTCCGGGGAGCCGGGCGATGCGGCGCTCATGGCGTCCGCTCACCCCCCGGAGGGCTGACCGGCCGTCCGGGGCGCGTTGGCCAGGTGGCTCCCCACGCGCTTGACCATGAGCGTCATCTCGTACGCCACCTGCCCCACGTCCGAGTCGGATTCGGCCAGTACGGCGAGGCAGCTGCCGTCGCCGGCCGCCGTGACGAAGAGGAACGCCTCGTCCAGTTCCACGACGGTCTGGCGGACCCTGCCCGCGTCGAAGTGGCGACCGACGCCCTTGGCCAGGCTGTGGAAGCCGGAGGCGACGGCGGCCAGGTGCTCGCTGTCCTCCCGCGTCAGGTCCTTGGACGCGCCGGTGGGCAGCCCGTCACTGGAGAGCACCAGCGCCTTGCGGATGCTCGCGACGCGTGCGACGAGTTCGTCGAGGAGCCAGTTGAGTTCGCCGGACCCCTGGCGTGCGGTGTCGGCTGCGGCGGCGTTCGGTGCGGTCATGGACCGTCCCCTCCCGGAGTGGTTCCTGGTGCGGTGTCGCCGCGGCCCGTCGGGTCCTCGGCGTTCTCCTGGCGGCCGCGCTGCCAGCCACGCTGGAGCGAAGCCATACGACTGCGTACCTCTTCGGCGTCCCGCTCGATGTCGTCGGCGCTCCCGGCCGGACCGGGCCCTGCCGTGCGGGCGTCCGGCCCTTCGCGCAGCTGCGGGGCGAGGCTGGCCTGCCGGACCCGGCGCGGCAGGCCGCCCAGGGTGTCGGGGGCGGGCTCGGGCGCACGGGGCGCGGGCACCGCGGGGCGGCGGTCCACCGGGCGGGCCGGCTCGCGGTCCTCGGCGGCCGGGTGGGCGCGGCCCCCCTCGCGGTCTCCCGCGCGGCCTCCCCCGTCGACCCGGCGGCCGCGGTCGGTGACCAGCGTCGGCGGGCGGCGCCGGCGGGGCAGGGGCCGGGTGCCCTCGGGGTGCAGCGCCCGCACGCCGTCGTCGGGCGCCTGCTGGTGCTGCTCGCGGTCGCCGTCCCGGCGCAGGGCTCGGGCGCGGAAGATGCCGCCGCGTTCGCTCTCGGTGTCCTCCAGGTCCGCGACCCCGTCGAGCACGGAGTCGAGGCCGGGTCCCGCCACCGCTTCGAGGACCGGGTCGCGGGTGAACTCCAGCGGTTCGTCGCCCTCCAGCTCGACGGGGCCGTTGAGCAGGGCCGGGTCGACGAGTCCGGTGGGGACGGGCGAGAGGCCGCTCGGCCGGCCCGGCACCGGGTCCTGGGCCCCGGGGCGACGGGTGTCGCCGTCCGCCGTGCCGCCGGCGATGGCCTTCTCGGCCCGGCGGTCGAGCCGGAAGCCGGTACCGTGCGATTCGGGGGCGTCGGTGAGGAGGGCGGCGGGGATGAACACGACCGCGGTGGTGCCGCCGTACGGGGAGGTCTGGAGGGAGACCCGGACGTTCTGCCGCTGGGCGAGCCGGCTGACCACGAAGAGGCCGAGGCGGTCGGTGTCGGACAGTTCGAACTCGGGGGTCTCGGCGAGCCGGAGGTTGGCGTCGAGCAGGACGTCCGGCGGCATGCCGAGGCCCCGGTCGTGGATCTCCAGGGTGAAGCCGTTGGCGACGCGCTCGCCGTGCACCTGGACCGCGGTGTGCGGGGGCGAGAACACCGTGGCGTTCTCCAGGAGTTCGGCGATCAGATGGGTGAGGTCGGCGACGGCCGGGCCGCCCACGCCGATCCGGGGCAGTCTGCGGACCTCGATGCGTTCGTAGTCCTCGACCTCGGCGACGGCGGCCCGGACCACGTCCATCAGCTGGATGGGCTTGCGCCACTGCCGGGAGGGGGCGGCGCCGGAGAGGATCACCAGGCCCTCGGCGTGGCGGCGCATGCGGGTGGTGAGGTGGTCGAGGCGGAAGAGGTCGGCGAGTTCGTCGGTGTTCTCGGTGCGGCGCTCCATGGTGTCCAGGAGCGTGAGCTGGCGGTGGAGCAGGACCTGGTTGCGGCGGGCGAGGTTGACGAAGACCTCGGAGACGCCGCGGCGCATGTCGGCCTGTTTGACGGCGGCCTCGACGGCGGCGCGTTGCAGGGTGTTGAGGGCCTGGCCGACCTGGCCGATCTCGTCGCGCTCGTACTGGAGGTGCGGGGACTCGGTCTCCACGTCGACCTGTTCGCCCGAGGCGAGGCGGCGCATCACGCTCGGCAGCCGGACGCCGGCGACCTCGTGGGCGTCCTTGCGCAGCCGGGTGAGGTCGCGGACGAGTTCGCGGCCGATGCGCACGGAGACGAAGACGGAGACGACGAGGGCGAGGAAGCCGAGGACGCCGGCGATACCCGCCTTGATGAGGATGCCGTAACCGGCGGGCTTGCCCCGGTCCTTGAAGCGGTTGGTCATCTCCGTCGAGTCGTTGGCCAGCCGTTCCAGGGCGGCCGGGGCGACCTCCTGCCAGCGGGCGGCGTCGGCGGTGCGCGGGCTGGTGGTGGGGCCCCGGGAGATGATCCCGTTCTCGGCGGAGCGCAGCGGTTCGCTGTCCGGGCCCTGCCAGTACTCCTGGACGCGGCGGCGTTCGGAGACGGGGAGGAGGTCGAGGTTCGTCTCGTAGAGCAGGCCGCGCTGGGCGACGAGGTCGGATATCTGGCGGAGTTCCGGGGCGGTGAGGCGGCCGGCCAGGAGTCCGGAGGCGACCAGGGCGTCTTCCCGGGAGAGCATTTCGCGGGCGCGGGAGATGCCGGTCAGTGCGCGGACCTGCCGGTCCATGGAGACGTTCTCCATGGTGTGCAGGCCGGTCAGAAATCGGTAGCAGGGGTCGATCAGCCGGTTGTAGTAGGCCATCGCCTTGAGCCGGCCGATGGTGCGTTTGTCGACGGAGTCGCGCAGGGCGTCGAGTCCTTCGGCGGCGCCGAGTATCGAGCCGAGCTGCGATTCCGCGGTCGCGCCGAGCGCGTCGCGGATGTCCTTCTGCCCGGCGCTCTCGCGGACCTCGGCGACGACCCGGTCGGTGGCGGCGCGCTGTCTGCGCAGGACGGGCAGGGCGTCGGACGCACGCGGGTCGGCGAGAAAGACCAGCGTCTGGCGGCGTTCGCTCTGGATGACCCGGACGGTGTCCTCCAGGGGGTGACCGACCTTCTCGACGACGGTGCTCGCGCCGAGCAGTTTCCCGGCCTCGCGACCGGTGAGATAGGTGGCGAATCCCCAGAGGGCGGTGAGCGATACGAGAGGCACCACGAGCAACGCCACGATCTTCCTGCGGATGGACTTTCCGCGAAAGCGCATGGCCTCCCCCAGGTCATCCCCGCGGGACCGGGGACGGGTTTCGTCAACAAACGGCGCGAGCCTACTACCGACGGACAGACAACTCGAAGGCATGTCCGGGCGATTTTCGGCCGCGTTACCGGGAGTTGACCATGGCTTGTCCCGGTATTCCGCGAGATGAAATTCACGAAAGCGACAGAAGAGGCCCCGGGGCTTGGCAGGTTCCTTCACGTCCCGGTTGGCTGGAATTCTTCGTTTCGTGACACCTGGGAGGAATCTTCACCGCTGACCACTCGTCTGTCTGTACGGGGGTAGGGGGACCAACGGGGCGGGCTCGGGCGGACGGGACGGACCGGCCGCGTAGAAAGGGTGTATGCCGGGCAGCAACCCTGAAGTCGGACAGCGGTGGGAGTGAACGGCCTTGGACACACAGGAGCGTGAGGGCGCGGTGGGGGACACGGGTGCGCGGGGGCCGTGGGACGTTCCCCGGCAGCCGCTCTGGGTGGAGGAGCCCGCGACGCGGCGACGGATGCCCGATCCGGTGCGGACGGCGGCGGTGCGGGCGGTGCTCGTCATGTCGCTGACGATGATCCTGGCGATGGTGGCGTTCCTCACCGCGCTGGCGGGGTCCTGGCTCTCCTTCCCAATGGTGCTGAGCGCGGTGGCGAGCACGGTGGTCGCGACCTGGGCGGTGCTGGACGTCTGGGTCACCCGCCAGGTGTGGAACCAGCGCCACGGGGTGGTCTCCGAGCCCAGCAGTTCGGCCCGGCGGCTGCGCCGGGAGCGGCGCCGGGCGCGGCGTGAGGCCCGCGCCGCGCAGCGGGAGGCGACGCGGATGGAGCACCGGGGCGCGGACCGACTCTCGCGGGCCTGACCGCGCCCGGGGGCCCTGGCGCTACGGAGCCCGGGTCTCCTCGATGGTCTCGGACGCGTCCGGGGTGCGGGGCGCCGGGGCGCCGCGCTTGAACATGCGCGTCGCGGTGATCTCGCCGTGCACGGTCTCGCTGCCGGGGTCCTGCTGCGGCAGCCCGGGGCGCAGGTGCTCCTCGACGCTGATGTACTTCAGCCCGGCGCGCAGGTCCGCGTCGTTGCGCAGCCGGATGACCAGCGGGAATTCCGCCAGCGCCGTCGTGTCGAACAGGCCCGTGGTGTACAGCAGTTGTACGCCGAGCGCGTCGGCCACAGCGCGCTGGAGCTCCAGCAGATAGGTGGCGTTGGCCCGGCCGATCGGATTGTCCAGGAACAGCGTGCCCGCGTGCCGGTGCTCCGCGCGGTCGCGCCCCCGGTCGTTGCTGCGCAGAGCGGCCATCGTGCAGTACAGGGCAATGGCGGCGGTGAGCAGCTGTCCGCCCGAGAAGACGTCGCCCATCTGCCCGACCGGCACGCGCTCGGCGCGCAGCACGGCGTCCGGCTTCAAGATCTCGACGGCGACGCCCTTGGGTTCCAGGGCCGCTCCGACCCCGCGCAGCAGCAGTGACATGCCGTCGCGGCGCAGGTCGGAGTTCTTCCGGAGGGCCGCCCGCGTCGCCTCGTCGACGACCTCGCCGAGCCGTTCGGTGAGGGTGGCCTGGTCGGGCTCCTCGAAGCGGATGCGGAGGAATTCCTGCCCGGACCACTCCCCCAGGCCCTCCGGGAGGCGGGAGAGGCGCTGGGCGGAGCGGAGGGTGGTGAGCGCGGACTCCACCAGGCCGCGCAGCCGGTCCACGATGGAGTCGCGGTTGCGCTCCAGCTGGGCCAGCTCGTCGGTGAGGACGCGCAGCCTGGGCGCGAAGGCGGCGGCCCACTTCTCCGCGTGCTCGGGGAGCGCGGCGGCGGGCAGTTCGCGGATCTGCTGCCGGGCCGGGGTGCGGACCTGCTCGTAGCGGGTGGAGTTGGCGTGGCGTACGAGGACGTCGCTCGCCTCCCGGACGGCCGCTTCGGCGGCGGAGAGGTCGGCGGCGCAGCCACGCAGCGAGCGGCGGGCCTCGGCGGCGGACTGCCGGGCCTCCTCCAGGCTGCCCGCGTAAGCCTCGGGGTCCTCCGGCTCGTCCTCGGAGCCGTGGTCCCTGAGCAGGTCACGCAGCAGGGCGGCCGTGTCGTCGAAGCCGCCCGCCGCGTCCTCGGCGGCGCGGTGCGCGTGCAGCAGCTCGGCGTGGGCGGCCCGGGCGGTGTCCAGCGCGGCGGTGGCGGCGGCCAGCTCGGCGGTGGCGGTACGCAGCAGGGCCTGGGCCTGTTCGGCGTCGGCGGGCACCCGGTCCTCGGGCAGCTCGGTGTGCAGGCTCTCGCCGTCGGCGGGCGCCAGGCGTTCGGCCTCGCCGCGCAGCCGGCCCAGCTGCTCGCTCGCGGCGGAGGCCCGGGTCTCCAGGAGCTGGACGAGGGATTCGGCGCGGGCGGCCGCGGCCTGCCGGGACGGGCCGTCGGCACCGTCGGTGCCCTCCAGGAGCTGGGCGGCCCGGGTGCGGACCTTGTTGGTGAGGCGGTCCAGCTCGGCGAGGGCGGCGCTCTCGTCGCTCTCGGCGCGGGCCTGCTCGGCGCGCAGGTCGGCGCCGACGCCGACCTTCTCGTACAGCTGGGACGCCGCCCGGTACGCCTCGCGCAGGGCGGGCAGGGGCTGGCGCGGGGTGTCCTCGCCGAGGTCGGGGAGGTGTTCGGGGGCGCCGGCGATCTCGGCGCGTTCGACCCGCAGGGCGCGGGCGGTGCGGCGGGCGTCGTCGGCGGCGCGCTGGGCGGCGCGGCGGTCCTCGTCCGCGGCCCGGGCGCGCTCCAGGAAGACGGTGGCGCGGGCCTCGCACTCCGCCGCCTCGTCGGTCAGCTCGCGCAGCTTGGCCTGCCAGCCGGCCCGTTCGCGGAGCCGGAAGGCGAGTCCGGCGAGCGCGTCGGCGGCCCGGCGGGCGCGCTGGGCGGCCTCCTGGCGCTCCTCGCGGACCCGGGCGGTGTCGGCGGCGGCCTCGTCGGCCTCGGCGCGGACCGTGCGGGCCTCGGCGAGGGCGGACTCGGCGGTCTCGGCGGCGGTGCGGGCGATGCCGGCCGCTTCGGCGAGCTCGGCGAGCATGCCGGGCGGGCAGTCGGCGCGCCAGGAGCCGATGCGGGCGGCGAGCGCGCGGTCGGCGCCGAGACGGGCGGCGAGCACGCGGATGTCCTCGTCGCGGGCGGCGGCCCGGCTGCGCAGCGCCTGGCGCTCCTCGTCGGCGGCGTGCTCGTCGTGCATGGCCGGGTTCGGCGGTACGAGGAAGACGCCGTCGTCCGCGCCGGAAGCGCCGGTGCCGGGGTCGGGCACGGGGGCGAGGAGGGCGGCGGCGGTGCCGACGGCGACGGCGGACCGGGGCAGCAGGGCGGCGGCGCCGAGGACGTCACGGGCGCGGGCGTGCGCGTCGGGGTCCGTGATGACGACGCCGTCCACGAGCTCGGGGCGGGCGGCGAGGACGGCGGCGTGGTCGGCGGGGTCGACGGCCTGGGCGAGGTAGCGCCAGCCGGGCAGGGCGGGGATGCCCTGTTCGCCGAGGTATTCCACGGTGGCCAGGACGTCGGGGCTCGGCGGGAGGAGGCCGCCGTCGCCCAGCGCGCCCAGGATGCGGGCGTCGTCGGCGGCGGCGGTGCGCAGTTCGAACAGGCGCCGTTCGGCGGTGGCGACGCTCTGGTCGAGCAGGTCGCGCAGCTCGTCGGCGGCGCGGTCGAACTCGTCGGCGGTGAGTGCCTGACCGGCGGGCCCGGGAAGGGCCGCGGTGGCGGCGGACGCGCCGTGCGGGGCGGGTTCCGCTCCGTCCGGGGTGGCCGGTGCGGGGCCGGGCCCCTCGTCGTGCCCGTGCTGGGCGTCAGCGGTCCGGCCGGTCCCGGCGGCGGCCTGCCGGGGGCGGGGCACCGCGCCGGTCCGGTCCGCGGACAGTCCGAGCAGTTCGGCGAGGCGGGGTTCGGCGGCGATCGAGTCGGCGGCCCCGAGCTCCGCCTGGTACGCCTGCTCGGCGGCCCGGGCGGCGTCGGCGGCGCGGGCGGCGGCCAGTTCGGCGCGGGACTCGTCGGCGGTGGCCTGGCGGGCCCGGTCGGCGGCGGCTCCGGCGGCCTCGCGGGCGGTGTCCCAGGCGGCCACGGCGGCCTGTTCGGCGTCGTTGGCGGCGAGGGCGGCCCTTGCCGGGTCGGCGTGCGGGGCGGTGTCGTCCAGCCAGCCGGCCCGGACGGCCTCGGCGGTCTCCTGCTCGACCTCGGCCAGGCGCTGGCGCAGGTGGCCGGCCTCGCTGCGGGCGCGCTGGGCCTCGGTGGCGGCGGTGGTGGCGTCCCGGTGGGCGGCCTCACCGGCACTCTGGAGGGCGTCGGAGCGCTCCTCCTCCTCGTTGGCCCGGCTCTCGCCCGCCTCCGCGGCGGTGTGCAGGGCCCGTACGAGGTCGGCGGCGGCGCTCGCGCGGGCGGCGAGGGCGGGGGCGGCGTCGCGCTCGGCCTCCCGGATCGCGGCGGCGACGCGGGCGGAGCGGTCGGCGGCGGCGCGGTGGCGCAGGACGGCCTCGGCGGCCTGCCAGGCGGCGTGCAGGGTGCGTGCGTCGCCGAGTTCGCGGCGCTGGGCGGCGGCGCTCTTCTCGGCGGCGGTGAGCGCCAGCGAGGCGTGCCGGTAGGCGAGTTCGGCGGCGATCAGGGCACAGCGGCCGCGGGTCTCCTCGGCGCCGGTGACGGTGTGGGCGGCGGCGGTGACCTGCTGGGCGAGCTTGGCGGCGCGGCCGCGCTCCTCACCGGCGCGGGCGGAGAGGCGGCGGGCGAGGGTGCGGGTGCGGCGCTCGGACCCGGCGTGGATGTCGCGGGCGCGGGCGCGGTTGCCGGCGGCTTCCACGATGCGGCCGAGGAGGTCGACGGAGCCTGCGGTGAAGTCGCGTTCGGCGGTGAGTTCGGCGCGGCGGCCGAGCTTGTTGCCGAATCCGCTGACGAGGTCGGCGAGGCCGTCCGTGTCGCGGGTGTCGGTGACGGCGCGCAGCAGCAGGTCGGTGAAGTCGGAGTCCTTCTTGACCGCGAAGAGACCGGCCGCCTCGCCCTCGTCGGCGTTCATCTCGCGCTGGTAGCGGAAGAGTTCGGGGTCGAGGCCCAGGTCGCCCAGGTGCTCGTTCCAGCGGTCGTGGATCTCCTCCCAGTGCACGTCCAGGTGCTGGTAGAACTTCCCGGCCTCGGTGAGGGCGTCGCGGAAGCCCTTCATGGTGCGGCGGCGGCCGCGGGCGCCGGAGGTGCCTTCGGCGGGGCGGCCGACGGCGGTGGACTCGGCGACGGGCAGCGAGTCGAGGCCGAGCCCGGGTCCGGGCCGGAACGAGTACCACGCCTCGGCGAACTTCCGGGGGTCGTTGGAGACCTGGCGTCCGCGCCACTCGCTGACCTTGCCGACGACCACGCACTCGCCGGTCCGGGTGTGCTGCCACTCCAGGGCGACGTGGCCGCAGTCGTCGGCGAGCAGGAACTTGCGCAGCACGCCGGAGCTGGCGCCGCCGAGGGTGTTGCGGTGGCCCGGGAGCATCACCGAGAAGATGAGCTTCAGCAGGACGGACTTGCCGCCGCCGTTCTCCAGGAAGAGGACGCCCGCGGGGGCGGGGCGGCGCGGCGGGCCGACCGGCTCCTCCTCGAAGAACTCCGCCTGTGCCGGGGCGGGGCGGGGCACGGGCTCGCCGACTCCGCGCAGGTCGAGCACGGTGTCGGCGTAGCGTGCGCCGGCCGGTCCGATGGAGTAGAGGCGGACCCGGGACAGCTCGTACATGGCGGCGGACTCTCGTCGTTCTGGGAGCGGGGGGAAGGCGTCGGTGACGGGCGGGCGGTCAGCCGTGGAACGGCAGGCCCGCGTCGGCCGCCAGTTCCAGGTCGTCGGGGTCCGGGGGCGGCAGCAGCGTGGCGCTCCCGTCGGTGACGGGCACGACGCCCAGGTCGAGGAGTTCGGCCATGGCGGCGGTGCCGGCCATGTCGCGGACCTGGAGCTGGTAGCGGGCGGTGGTGCGGTACGTGCCTCCGGCGTCGTCGCCGGTGCGCTGGAGGAAGCCGGAGTCGGTGAGGAAGGCGACGGCCTTGCCGATGATGCCGGTGGTGGAGCCGGCGAGCCGGCGGGCGTCCTTGGTGGCGCCGGTGGCGCTGCGCCGGGCGTAGACGCGCCAGCCGGCCTCCAGGCCCGGGGCGTCGCTGGCCGGGTCGGTGTTGTCGCCCTGCTCCTCGGCGCGCTGCTCCAGCCGGTCGCACGCCTGGCGTACGAAGGCGTCGACGCCGTTGACCGTGATCCGGCCGATGTAGGCGTCGTCGGCCAGGTCCTCGGGGCGCGGGAAGGCCATGGCGGCGACGGCGAGGTGGGCGAGGCCGTGCAGGAAGCGGTCGGCGCTGTCCGAGGAGGCGCGGCGCGCGTAGTCGCCCATGCGGACGGCGAAGACGGAGTCCTCCCCCGCCGTGACGGCCATGCCCGCCCGGGGCGAGACCTCCAGGACGATGAGGCCGAGGCCGGTGGCGACGGCGTCGGAGAGCCGGGCGAAGGCGGGGTCGTCCCGGTAGCGGCGCAGCAGTTCGGCGTATTCCGCGTCGCGGGCGGGGAGGAGCTTGGGCTGGAGGCCGAAGGCGACGAGGCGGGCGGCGTCGGCCGCGTCCGCCGGGGTGACGGCGGCGGGTGCGGGCGCCGGGCGGTCGGGTTCGTAGCCGGGGGCGGGCCGGTCGGCGGGCTCGCTCCACGCGTCGGCGTGCTCTGCGCGGGGGTCGCTCACGACACTGGCTCCTCGGTGCGGTACGTGCTGTGGAAGGTGGTCCGGGGACGCGCGGCTTTCACGGCGCCTCCGTACGGTCGGCCGCCATGCCGGCGGCGTCGAGCAGGGCGGTGCCGACGATCAGGTCGGCGCCGCCGAATTCCTCGTCGTCCAGTGGGGTGCCGTCGTCCACGGAGAACAGCAGGCGGCGCTCGCCCTGGCGGTAGGCGGTGCCGACCGGGGGGCTCGCGGCGTGCACGGCGAGCAGGGCGACCAGGTAGGGCAGGTCGGGGTCGCGGAGGCGGGCGTCGGCGAGCAGGCCGGAGAGGCGGCGCGGCGCGTCGTGCTCCAGGTCGAGGAGCTCCATCGCGGCGGCCAGCTGCTCCTCGCTGAAGCGGCTGTCGTCCGGGGTGGCGATCAGGTCCGGCTCGGGCATCTCGGCGCCGAGGTGTTCGCGGGCGGGGGGCGGGCTGAGGAGCAGGTCGACCAGGTCGCCCACCCGTACGGAGACCGGGGTGCGCAGGCCGGTGCCGTGGGCGAAGAAGGCGTCGGTGGCGCGGCTCGCCTGCTCGACCGGGAGCGGCAGCAGCGGGCCGAGGAGCTGTCCGTACAGGTCGAGTCCGGTGCGGGTGGCGGGGGCGGCGAAGGCCTGGCGGTCCTGCTCGGCGCGGAAGAGCGGTCCCGCTTCGAGCAGCCGGGACTGGAGCTGGGTGTGGCGGCGGATGCAGTCCTTGACGATGTCGACCAGCTCGGCGGCGCGGCGCTTGTGCTCAGGATCCTCGGCCTCGTCCCGGGCCTTGCGGATGTTGGTGAGGATCGCGTTCTCGTGGCGGTAGCGGTCGGCGACGTGGTCCAGGGCCTCGGCGATCATGTCGGGCACGGCGTTGAGCCAGTCGACCGCGCGGACGTTGCGCCGGGTGGCGTCGAGCGTCTTGCGCAGCGTCTCCGCGTACTGAACGGTCCGGTAGCGGGCCTGTTCGGCGGCGAGCTGGGCGTCGGCGAGGCGGCCCCGGCTGATCAGGACCTCCAGCTTGACCTCGGCGGCGATCTGGGCGCTGGTGACGTCGGTGTCGAGGGCGCCGACCAGGACGTTGACCGCCTCGTCGGTGGCCCTGAGGTAGACGCTGCCGCCGTGCCCGGGGACCTCCTCGATCAGCTTGAAGTCGTAGTCGCGGCGGACGTAGACGCCGTCGGGCCCGAAGGTGCCGTAGACCGCACGGAATCCGCGGTCCACGCTGCCGACGTTGATCAGGTTCTCCAGGACCCAGCGGGCGACCCGTTCGTGCTCGGCGGCGGGGCGGGCGGGGGCCTGGGCGGCGACGCGCGGGAGGAGCCTGGTCACTATCTGGTCGTGGTCCGCGCCGGTGTCGAAGTCCATGTTGAGCGTGACGTGGTCGATCGCGGCGAGGGCGACCTCGGCCATCGCGTAGCCGCTGTACTCACCGGCGAGGTTCGCCTTGCGCGCGTCCAGGTCGTGCAGCGGCGCGGTGCAGGCGAGCGCGCGCAGCCGCCGGGACAGCCCCTCGTCGGCGGCCGGGCCCGGTGCGGGCCGCGGCCCCGCGCTGAGCTGGGGCGCAGCGTTGTCCGTGTAGGCAGGCGAAGTCACGGTGCACAGATTAGGTCCTCGCACCGACAACGGTCGAAACGGCGCAGAAGGGCCGCTCCCGGCGGACCGGTCAGGTCCCCTCGTGCTCCCCGCCGGGCTGCCCGTAGCCGCCTCCCCCGGGCGTGCGCAGCACCAGCACGTCGCCCGTTCCGGCGTCCGCGCTGTCGCAGGCGGCAAGCGTGGTGCGGCCGCCGTCGGCGCGTTCGATGTGCTGGCTGCCGAGGGCGCCGGGCCCGCCGCCGGCCATGCCGTACGGGGGCACCCGGCGGTGTCCGGTGAGCAGGGCGAGGGTGACCGGTTCGAGGAAGCGGATGCGGCGCTCGACCCCGCGGCCGCCCCGGTGGCGGCCCGCTCCCCCGCTGCCCTCGCGCACCCGGAAGCTCTCCAGCAGGACGGGGTAGCGCCATTCCAGGATCTCGGGGTCGGTGAGCCGGGAGTTGGTCATGTGGGTCTGGACGGCGTCGGTGCCGTCGAAGTCCTCGCCCGCGCCGGAGCCGCTGGCGACGGTCTCGTAGTACTGGACGCGGTCGTTGCCGAAGGTCAGGTTGTTCATGGTGCCGGAGCCCTCGGCCTGGACGCCGAGGGCCGCGTACAGCGCGCCGGTCACCGCCTGGGAGGTCTCGACGTTGCCGGCGACGGTGGCGGCGGGCGGGACGGGCGCCAGCATGGAGCCCTCGGGGATCCGGATCTCCAGCGGGTTCAGGCAGCCGCTGTTGAGCGGGATGTCGTCGGCGACCAGGGTGCGGAAGACGTACAGCACGGCGGCCATGACCACGGATTTCGGGGCGTTGAAGTTGCCCGGCTGCTGCGGGGACGTGCCGGTGAAGTCGATGACGGCGCCGCGGGCCTCGCGGTCGACGGTGACGGTCACCTCGATGACGGCGCCGTTGTCCGTCTCGTAGCGGTAGTGGCCGTCGCCGAGCCCGGCGACGATGCGGCGCACCGACTCCTCGGCGTTGTCCTGCACATGGCCCATGTAGGCGTCCACGACCTCGGTGCCGAACTGCTCGGTCACGGCGCGCAGTTCGGCGATCCCCTTCTCGTTGGCGGCGATCTGGGCACGCAGGTCGGCGAGGTTGGTCTCCGGGTCGCGGGAGGGGTACGGGGCGGTGGTGAGGTGGTCGCGGGTGGCGTCCTCGCGGAAGACGCCGTCCCGGACCAGGAGCCAGTTGTCGAAGAGCACGCCCTCCTCGTCCACGGTCCGGCTGAAGGCGGGCATGGAGCCGGGGGTGATGCCGCCGATCTCGGCGTGGTGGCCGCGCGAGGCCACCAGGAAGCGCAGCACCGGCCCGTCGCCGGTGGTGTCGAACACCGGTGTCACGACCGTGACGTCGGGGAGGTGGGTGCCGCCGTGGTAGGGATCGTTGATGGCGTAGACGTCGCCGGGGCGCATGGTGGCGGCGTTGCGCCGGAGCACTTCCTTGATCGACTCGCCCATGGAGCCCAGGTGGACGGGGATGTGGGGCGCGTTGGCGATCAGGTTGCCGTCGGCGTCGAACAGCGCGCAGGAGAAGTCGAGGCGCTCCTTGATGTTGACGGAGCGGGCGGTGTTCTCCAGGGTCACGCCCATCTGCTCGGCGATGGACATGAAGAGGTTGTTGAAGACCTCCAGCATCACCGGGTCGACCTGGGTACCGACGGCCTGCCGGGCCGGGCGGGGGCGGGCGCGGGTGAGCACGAGGTGGCCGGTGGCGGCGAGTTCGGCCTGCCAGCCGGGGTCCACGACGGTGGTGGCGTCGGCCTCCGCGATGACGGCGGGGCCGGTGACGACGTCGGTGGCCCTCAGGTCGTCCCGGCGGTGGAGCGGGGCCTCCTGCCAGTGGCCCTCCGCGAACATGCGGGCGGTGTCGTGCGGGCGGGGTGTGGTGGGGGCGCCCTCGTCCCGCGTGGCCGGGCGGATCTCGGCGTGGCCGCCGGCGGTCCCGGTGGCCTCGACGGAGACGGTCTCCACGACGAGCCCCCGGTCCGCCGTGAATCCGTAGCGGGCGCGGTGCTCGCGGGTGAAGGCGTCGGTCATGGCGGCGGCCGTGTCCAGGGCGACGGGCAGGCTCGCGTCGGTGCCCTCGTAGCGCAGCAGGACCCGGGCGCGGGTGGTGATGGCGTCGGCGGGCACTCCGTCGGCGCGCAGGTCGGCGCTCGTCCGGGCGGCGAGCTCGTCGCACAGTTCCCGCACCCGGGTCTCGGAGCCGGCGTCCAGGGCGGCTTCGAAGGACTGCTCGCGCATGGCGGTGGCGTCGGCGAGCCCGATGCCGTACGCGGACAGCACCCCGGCCAGCGGCGGGACGAGGACGGTGTCGATGCCGAGGGCGTCGGCGACCGCGCAGACGGCCTGGCCGCCGGCGCCGCCGAAGCCGGTGAGGGCGTAGCGGGTGATGTCGTGGCCGCGTTGCACGGAGATCTTCTTGACGGCGTTGGCCATGGAGAGGACCGCGATCTCCAGGAAGCCGGCCGCGGTCTCGGCCGCCGTCCGCTTGGTGCCGGTGGCCCGGGCGACCTCCTCGGCCAGTTCCTCGAAGCGCTCGCGCACGACGTCCGCGTCGAGCGGCTGGTCGCCGTCCGGCCCGAAGACGGCGGGGAAGTGGGCGGGCCGGATGCGGCCCAGCATGACCTGGGCGTCGGTGACGGTCAGCGGGCCGCCCCGGCGGTAGCAGGCGGGTCCGGGGACGGCGCCCGCGGAGTCGGGGCCGACCCGGTAGCGCCGGCCGTCGAAGTGGAGGACGGAGCCGCCGCCGGCCGCGACGGTGTGGATGTTCATCATGGGGACGCGCATCCGGGCCCCGGCGACCTCGGTGCCCAGTTCGCGTTCGAACTCGCCCGCGTAGTGCGAGACATCGGTGGAGGTGCCGCCCATGTCGAAGCCGATGACCCGGTCGTGTCCGGCCTGGGCGGAGGTGCGGACCATGCCGACGACCCCGCCCGCGGGTCCGGAGAGGACGGCGTCCTTGCCGCGGAAGTGGGCGGCCTCGCGCAGGCCGCCGTTGGACTGCATGAACATGAGCCGGATGCCGGGGAGTTCGGCGGCGACCGAGTCGACGTACCGGCGCAGGATCGGCGAGAGGTAGGCGTCCACGACGGTGGTGTCGCCGCGCGGGACGAGCTTGATCAGCGGGCTGACCTCGTGGGAGCAGCTGATCTGGGTGAAGCCGGCGGCCCTGGCCTCGGCGGCGACCGCCTGCTCGTGGGCCGGGTGGCGGTAGCCGTGCATCAGGACGACGGCCGCGCTGCTCAGCCCGTCCGCGCGGGCCTCGCGGAGCAGTCGGGCGGCGGCTTCGCGGTCGAGCGGGGTGACGGTGCGGCCGTGGGCGTCGATGCGCTCGGGGACCTCGATGACCCGGTCGTACACGGCTTCGGGGAGCAGGATGCGGCGGTCGAAGAGGCGGGGGCGGTTCTGGTAGGCGATGCGCAGGGCGTCCCGGAAGCCTTCCGTGACGACCAGGACGGTCGGTTCGCCGCGCCGCTCCAGCAGGGCGTTGGTGGCGACGGTGGTGCCCATCTTGACGGCGGCGACCCGGTCGGCGGGAACCGGCTCGTCGGGTCCGAGCCCGAGCATCAGCCGGATGCCGGCGACGGCGGCGTCGCGGTAGCGGTCCGGGTCGTGCGAGAGGAGTTTGCGGGTGACGAGCTGCCCGTCGGGGCGCCTCCCCACCACGTCGGTGAAGGTGCCGCCACGGTCGATCCAGAACTCCCAGCGCCCGGTCATGCCCCCATACTGGCCCGCCGTCCGGTGATCGCGGAACAGGGCGGGAGCGGCGCGCCCCCGACGCGCATCACTCCTGGGGTGTTACGGGGTGCTCCCGCCGGTCAGACCGCCGGGGCGTCCGGGCCGATCCTGCTGCGTACCGCCGACTGGACCTCGGCCTCCTCGGCGGGGTCGGCGGCCAGGCGGCGCAGCCGCTCGGCGACGCGCAGGTCACCGGTCTCGGCGTGCCGGGCGGCGATCTCGCGGGTCGTCTCCTCGCAGTCCCACAGGCACTCGACGGCGAATCCGGTGGCGAAGGACGGGTCGGTGGCGGCGAGGGCCCGGGCGGTCCGGCCGCGCAGCTGCGAGGAGGACGTCTCCCGGTAGATGTGGCGCAGTACGGGTGCGGCGCAGGCGATGCCGAGGCGGCCGGCGCCGTCCACGAGCGCCCACAGCCGTGGCGCGTCGGGGCCGTCGCCGCGCACGGCGTCGCGCAGCGCGCCGAGCACCGCCGGGGCGTCCTGCGGGCCACCGCGTCCGGCCAGGACTCCGGCGGCGGATGCTCCGAGCGCGTCGGGCCTGCGGGCCCAGCGGCGGGCGCGCTCCACGGCGTCCTCGCCGCACATGCGCTCGAAGGCGGCGACGGCGGCGTCGGCGACGGTGCCCCGGGGCTCGGCGGCGGCGGTCTCGATCAGGTCGAGCACGACGGGGTCGCGGACCTCGGCGGCCAGATAGTGGAGGGCGGCGCAGCGGGCGGCGTCGGGTCCGCTGCGGGCGGCGGCGATGATGCCGGTCCGGTCCTCGGGTCCCGCGACGGCGGCGAGGCAGCGGGCGGCGGGCACGTGGAGCACACTGCCGCGCTCAAGACCCTGCTGGGCCCAGTCGAAGACCGCCTGGACGCTCCAGCCGGGGCGGGGGCCGCCCGGGCGCATCTGGCGTTGCCAGCGGTCGAAGGACCCCTGCTCGGACGCGGCCCGGACGCGGGCGCCGACGCCCTCGCGCGGGTCGTCGGCCCAGAGCCGCCAGGGGCGGGGCTCGTAGGCGTCGCGCACGGTCGCGGCCAGTTCGGCGCGGCCCTCGGGGTCGTCGGGGAAGCGGGCGAGGACGGGTTCGGCGAGGGAGCGGAGTCCGGCGTCGTCGTCGCGCAGGGCCAGCTCGTCCAGGGCCCAGGCCCAGTTGGAGCCGGTCGCGGCGTAGCGCCGCAGCAGGGCCAGGGCGTCGCCGCGCCCGTAGGCGGCGAGGTGACCGAGGACGGAGAGGGCTAGGCCGGTCCGCGAGTCCTCGGTGTCGAGGTGGTCCTCGGGGTCGGTGAGGTGCCGCTCGATCTCCTCGACCCCGCCGTCGAGGTCGAGGTAGAGGCGCGCGTAGTACAGGGAGCGGTTCTCCACCTGCCAGTCGTGGCGGGGGTCGCTCAGGACGCAGTGGTTAAGAGCCGCCAGGGCCTCGGAGCGCGGTGCGGCGAGCGCGTGGAGCGTGCCGTCGCCGCGGCCTCTCTGGAGCAGGCCGAGCAGGGTGCCGCTCGGCGCTATGAACGGATCGAACATGGGGAAAGCCTCACATCAAGCTGTCGACACAACCGGGACTGTGCAGTTCCACGTGCTCCGGGACGAGCACTGGGGCGAGCCCTAGGCCGCGCAGCAACATGATTCGCCGACCGCCGTCTTCTGCCTGGTGTAGAGCATCTTCCTCTGCCTCTCGTCGGGTGACCCGGATCGGGCCCGCGACGTCATGATGACCCAGCCATTTCGCCACCGCGACCACATTTACGGCGTACCCGTTCAGCGGGCGCCGAAGAGTTCCAGCAGGTCGTCCTTGCCGAACATGCGCGCGGTGTCGACCGCGGAGGGCGTTCCGGCGGCCGGATCGGCGCCCGCGTCGAGGAGGGCGCGGATCACCGCTTCCTCGCCCTTGAAGACGGCTCCGGCGAGGGGGGTCTGGCCCCGGTCGTTCGCCCGGCCCGGGTCGGCGCCGCGGGCGGCGAGGGCGGTGACCGCGGGGGCGTGCCCGTGGTAGGCGGCGAGCATCAGCAGCGAGTCGCCCCGGTCGTTGGTGAGGTTGGCGGGCACCCCGGCGTCCACGTAGGCGGCGAGGGCGTCGGCGTCGCCGGCGCGTGCCAGGTCGAACACCTTGGAGGCCAGCTCCACGACCTCGGGATCGGGGACGTCGCTCATCGGGGTACCGCCTTCCTTGACCGTTCGGGCCGCCGTGGGCGGCCGGGACGTGCACGGCGGGGGCCGTGCGAGTGAACCGACAGGGTACTGCCCGGGCGGGTACATGATCAGGCCCGGGCTTCACCTCCGCCGATCGAGTGGATAATCACCCTTTTCACCCGAATGCGCCTTTTATCTTATGGATACTTGGGGTGAGCCTGGAAGGACTCATGGTGACCGTCCCCTCCAACCAGGAGAACACTCATGATCCTTTCCATGTCCGGCGTCGTCATCCTCGGCATCATCGTCTTCCTGTTCTTCAGGAAGGACGGCCTCAAGGCGTCGCACGCCCTCGTCACCGCCCTGTTCGGCTTCTACCTGGCCGGGACCGCCATCGCACCGAGCATCACCGCGGGCGGAGCGAGCCTGGCCGGACTCCTGGGCGGGATCAAGTTCTGACCCTCCGCCTCCGCACCGACCCCTTCAGGAGACAGACGTGGCCAGGCGACCACTCCCCCGCATTCTGAGCAGCGGCAGCGCTTCGATCACTCGCAGTCGAGAATTCGCGCGCACGGCCGCCGACAGCGCCACCGATGTGCTCCATCCGCTGATCACGCTCACGCGTGGTCTGCGGCTGCTGGCCGGCGCAGGACGGCAGAAGTGGGCCGCGACACCCAAGGACCGGCGTGGCGCCACGCTGTTCCTCGTCGCGGCCTGCGTACTCGTGGTCGCGCTCATCCCGTACGGGCCGGTGCTGGCCCTCGTCACGGTGATGGGCGCAGCCGCATGGACGGGGCGCGACCGCACCCCCGCGAGGACCGGCCCCGACGAGGCGGAGACCGCCCGGCTGCGGTCCCTGTACGAGGCCCTCGTGCCGTACTTCTCGACGGCCGACGACCCCAGCCCGCTGTTCAGCCACGGCGGCGACTGGGAGCAGGTCTTCAGCGGTTACGCGTTCGACGGCGACGGCCGCGTCTCGCGCCTCCAGGTCGCGTATCCCGCGTACTTCACCGACAGCGAGCCCCAGTCCCGGGCCCGGATCGAACAACTGCTGCACGCCAAGTCGGGCCGCGGCCGGGAGTACCGGTTCAGCTGGGACGAGGAGGGCAACCGGCTCGTGATGAACGTCCTGGACGCCCTGCCGACCTCGCTCACCGCCCAGCGCTTCGTCACCGCCCCCGGCGAGACCGTCCTCGGCTTCACGGACGAGGACGCCGTGCAGCGCACCCTCCCGGTGAGCGACAACGCCGGCAGCCGGGACGCGCCCGGCGTCGTCTGGCGCACCGGCCCCCGCTCCACCGAACCGCACCTGCTGGTCGCCGGGCAGCCCGGCAGCGGCACCACCACCCTGCTGCGGTCCATCGCCCTCCAGGCGCTCCAGCAGGGCGACATCCTCATCGTGGAGGGCAGCGGCACCGGCGAGTACGCCTGCTTCACCGGGCGCGAGGGCGTCCTGGCCGTCGAATGCGGGCCCGCCGGCGCGCTCTCCACCCTGGAGTGGGCGGCCAACGAGACGGAACGCCGGCTGATCGAGGCGAACCGCGCCCGGCAGGCCGGGAACCCGGTCCCCGAGGACCTGACGCGGCCGCTCTGGATCCTGCTGGACCGGCCGAGCGCGCTCGCCCGGCCGGCCGGGGACGGCGCGCCCGACGCGCAGGAACTGCTCCAGGTCCCGCTGCGGCACGGCCGGGCCGCCAACGTCGTCGTGGTCCTGGCCGAGGCGTTCGACCACCTCGACGGCCTCGGCGAGACCGTCCGGACGCACACCAGGGCCCGGGTGGTGCTCGGCGACTGCACCGCGGAGCAGGTCGAGGCGGTGCTCGGCACCGGGCCGCACACCACCCCGCCGCCGGAAGCCCCGGCCGGCCGCGGCTACGCCCGCTTCGGCGCCGGCCCGGTGCTGCGCATCCAGGTCCCGGCCACGCCCGACCCGTACGACGACGCCACGAGCGAGGCGCAGCGCGCGGCGGTGCTGAGCCTGCTGCCGGAGCGGCGCACGGCGGTCGAGGCGGGGGCGCCGGAACCGGCGCCGGCCGACGCCGTGGGGACACCGGTCGCACTGGAGGCCGTGGCCGTCGGCGACTGAGCGCGTGACGGCGATCGAGGAGGGCCCGGCGGCGCGCCGGGCCCTCCTCGGTCGTTCACGCCACGAAGGTGCGCGGTGCCTCCGCGCCCGCGCCGGCGCCCGCTCCGACCAGCCGGGCCGCCTGGGCGAGGCGCTGGGCCGCCTCGTCCGCGACCGGACCGCCGACCGTGAACGGCAGCCGTACGTAGCCCTCGAAGGCGCCGTCGACCCCGAACCGGGGCCCGGACGGCACGCGCACCCCGACCCCCTCGCCCGCGACCGCGAGCCGGGAGCCGGACAGGCCGCCGGTGCGCACCCAGAGCGTGAGCCCGCCGCCGGGCACGGAGAACTCCCACTCCGGCAGTTCCCGGCGCACCGCGGCGACGAGCGCGTCGCGGTTCTCGCGGGCCTGCTCCCGGCGCAGCCGCACGGCCTCCTGCCAGCCGCCGGTGCGCATCAGCCAGTTCACCGCGAGCTGTTCGAGGACGGGGGTGCCCATGTCGGCGTAGGCGCGGGCGGCCACCAGGCTGCGGATCACGTCGGGCGCGGCCCGTACCCAGCCGATCCGCATGCCGGCCCAGAACGCCTTGCTGGCCGACCCCACCGTCAGGACCGTGCTGCCCGCCGGGTCGAACGCGCAGACCGGGCGCGGCATCGCCACGTCCTCGTCGAGGTGCAGCTCCCGCATCGTCTCGTCCACGACCAGCACCGTGCCGGCCGAGCGGGCGGCGTCCACCAGGGCGCGGCGGCGCTCCTCGTCGGCCAGCGCCCCGGTCGGGTTGTGGAAGTCCGCGACGACGTAGCCGAGCCGGGGCGCGGCGTCCCGCAGGACCTGGCGCCACCGGTTGAGGTCCCAGCCGCCGAGCCCCTCCTCCATGGCGACGGGGACCAGCCGGGCGCCGGCCTCGCGCATCAGCTGGAGGATGTTGGCGTAGCTCGGGGACTCCACCGCGATGCGTTCGCCGCGTCCGGCGAAGAGGTGGCAGATGGCGTCGATGGCGCCCATCGCGCCGGTGGTGACCATGATCTGCTCGGGCATGGTCGGGATGCCGTCGGCGGTGTAGCGGTCGGCGATCATCCGGCGCAGGGCGGGCAGCCCGGCGGGGTAGTCGCCGTGGGTGTGGGCGTACGGCGGCAGCTCCTCCAGGGCGCCCTGGACGGCCCGGGTGAGCCAGGGTTCGGGGGCCGGCAGCGAGGCGCAGCCCAGGTCGATCATGGAGCCCAGGGCCTCGGGCGGCAGGGGCTCCAGGCCGCGGGCGGGCAGCGGGTTGCCCGCCGGGACCGCCGTCCAGCTGCCCGCGCCGCGCCGGGACTCCAGGAAGCCCTCGGCCCGCAGCGCCTCGTAGGCGGCGGCGACCGTGGTGCGACTGACCGCCAGGGCGAGGGCGAGCTCGCGTTCGGCGGGGAGGCGGGCGGCGACCGCGACCCGGCCCTCCAGGACGAGCAGCCGGATGCCGTCGGCGAGGGCGCGGTAGGCGGGCGGGCGGCGGCTGCCGGGACCGGCCGGCCGCTGCTGCTGGGCCCGGAGCTGCCGGGCCAGCTGGGCCGCTCCGACCGCCGAAGTCCACTCCGCCATGAGAATCAGTCCACCTTCCTCGGATTGGCCATGGTTGGCGACCAATCCCCTGCCACAGAGTGACACGGAGCGGTCCAACACCACCACACCAGGGGGCACCCCTTGTCCAAGCACCTCACCCGCCGGCTGGGCCGGCTGTACGCGGGACTCGCGTTGTACGGGGCGAGCTCGGCGCTCCTGGTCGTCGCCGGTCTCGGCCTGGAGCCCTGGGGCGTGCTGCACCAGGGCCTGGCCGAGCGCACCGGGATCAGCATCGGCGTGGTCTCGATCATCGTCGGCGCGATCGTGCTGCTGCTGTGGATTCCGCTGCGGCAGCGGCCGGGCCTGGGCACGGTGTCCAACGTGTTCGCCGTGGGCATCGCGATGGACGGCACGCTCGCCCTGGTCCCCGAGGTGCACGGCCCGGTGGCGCGGGCCGGTGTGATGGCGGCGGGAATCGTGCTGAACGGCGTGGCGACGGGCCTCTACATCAGCGCCCGGTTCGGCCCCGGCCCCCGGGACGGCCTGATGACCGGGCTGCACCGGCGCTCCGGCCGATCCATCCGGCTGGTGCGCACCGCGATCGAGATCGCGGTGGTGGTCACCGGCTTCCTGCTCGGCGGGTCCCTCGGCATCGGCACGGTCCTGTACGCCCTGGCCATCGGCCCGCTCGCCCAGGTATTCCTGCGGGTCTTCGCGATCCCCAGCGAGAGCGCCCCCTCGGCCGGGACGCCCGCGCCCCGGCGGTCCATACTGCGGCGGTGACCTCCGAACGCCACCCCTATCTGGATCACCCCGCTCCGCTCGCGTTCGCCCACCGGGGCGGGGCCGCGGACGGCATCGAGAACACGGCCGCCGCCTTCCGCCGCGCCGCCGACGCCGGGTACCGCTACTTCGAGACCGATGTGCACGCGTCGGCGGACGGCCGGCTCGTCGCCTTCCACGACGCCACGCTGGACCGGGTGACCGACGCCCGGGGCCGCCTGGCGGAGCTGCCGTGGAGCGAGATACGCCGGGCCCGGGTGGCCGGGCGCGAGCCGCTGCCGCTGTTCGAGGAGCTGCTGGAGACCTTCCCCGGGGCCCGGTGGAACGTGGACGTCAAGGCGGAGGCCGCCCTCCTGCCGCTCCTGGAGCTGATCCGCGCGACGGACGCCTGGGACCGGGTGTGCGTCGGCTCGTTCTCCGAGGCCCGGGTCGCCCGGGCGCACCGGCTGGGCGGCCCGCGCCTGGCCACCTCGTACGGCGTGCGCGGGGTGCTCGGCCTGCGGCTGCGCTCGTACGGCATCCCGGCCGCGCTGCGCGCCGGGGCGGTGTGCGCGCAGGTGCCGGAGAGCCAGAACGGCATCCGGGTCGTGGACCGCCGCTTCGTGCGCGAGGCACACGCGCGAGGGCTCCAGGTGCATGTGTGGACGGTGAACGAACCGGAGCGGATGGCCGCTCTCCTGGACCTGGGGGTGGATGGCATCATGACCGATCACATCGAGGCGCTGCGCACGGTGCTGAGCGGGCGGGGGGCCTGGGCCTGAACCGCCGCCGGCCGGGCGGCGCCTTCACGGGGAGATTCCAGGGGGCGCCATGACGGCCGAGACCGCAGACACCACCGAGCCGGCCGACGGCGCGGCCGGCCCGGACGACCCGGCCGCACGACGCAGGGAGCAGCGCGGCTGGTACTTCTACGACTTCGCGTGCTCCGTCTACTCCACGAGCGTGGTCACGGTCTTCCTGGGCCCGTATCTGACCTCGGTCGCCAAGGCCGCCGCCGACCCCGACGGCTTCGTCCACCCGCTCGGCATCCCGGTGCGTGCCGGGTCGCTGTTCGCGTACGCGGTGTCGGCCTCGCTCGTCCTGGCGATCGTCCTGATGCCCGTGGTGGGCGCGGCGGCCGACCGCACGGGCCGCAAGAAGCCGCTCCTCGCGGCGACGGCGTACACCGGGGCCGCGGCGACGACCGCGATGTTCTTCCTGGACGGGGACCGCTATCTGCTCGGCGCCTTCCTGCTCGTCGTGGCGAACGCGGCGACGGCGGTCGCGATGATGGTCTACAACTCCTACCTGCCGCAGATCGCCGAGCCCGAGGAGCGCGACGACGTCTCCTCGCGGGGGTGGGCGTTCGGCTACACCTCCGGGGCGCTGGTCCTCGTACTGAACCTGGTCCTGTATTCGGGCCACGACTCCTTCGGCCTCTCGGAGTCCCAGGCGGTACGGATCTGCCTGGCGTCGGCGGGTCTGTGGTGGGGCGTCTTCACCGTCGTCCCGCTGCGCCGGCTGGTCGACCGCCGGGTGACGCCGGGCGGCCGGGGCGCCGCGCCGGGCTCGGGGTGGCGGCAGCTGCGGGCCACGCTGGCGGACATGCGGCGCCATCCGCTGACCCTGTCCTTCCTGCTCGCCTACCTCGTCTACAACGACGGCGTGCAGACCGTGATCTCGCAGGCGTCGGTGTACGGCTCCGAGGAGCTGGGCCTCGGGCAGTCGACGCTGATCACGGCGGTGCTGCTGGTGCAGGTGCTCGCGGTGGCCGGGGCGCTGGCGATGGGGCGCATGGCCCGGGTGCACGGGGCGAAGCGCACGATCCTGGGCTCGCTGGTGGTGTGGACGCTGATCCTGGTCGCGGGGTACTTCCTGCCCGCCGGGTCGCCCGTCTTCTTCTATGTGCTGGCGGCGGCGATCGGCCTGGTGCTGGGCGGCAGCCAGGCGCTGTCGCGTTCCCTGTTCTCGCACCTGGTGCCGCGCGGCAAGGAGGCCGAGTACTTCTCGGCGTACGAGATGAGCGACCGCGGCCTGAGCTGGCTGGGGCCCCTGGTGTTCGGTCTCGCCTACCAGCTGACCGGCAGCTACCGGGACGCGATCATCTCGCTGGTGGTCTTCTTCGTCGTGGGCTCGGTGCTCCTCGCGCGGGTGCCGCTCGCGCGTGCGATCGCGGCGGCGGGAAACCCCGTGCCGGAGCGGATTTAGACGTTGAAGTAAAAGGCCGGTAGTGTACGCCTTTGGCCTGCCCCGGGTGACCGTTACGGCGAGTGGAACTTCGCGAACCGTTGGGTGACAACTTCCGTCAAAGGTGACAAACCGGGTATGGGCGGGTACTTGAACCCTGGGAAACCTGAAAAATCAGCGGTTCGACGGGCGACGCATGACCGGTAACGGGAATCTTTGCCGCCGACCGGACGTTGACCGATTGACGACGACAGCGACACCTGTCCTGTGGGCGACAAGCCCGGGAGGCACGATTCATGAGTGAGCGAGCTCTCCGCGGCACGCGACTCGTGGTTACCAGCTACGAGACGGACCGCGGCATCGATCTGGCCCCGCGCCAGGCGGTGGAGTACGCATGCCAGAACGGACATCGATTCGAGATGCCGTTCTCGGTAGAGGCGGAAATTCCGCCGGAGTGGGAGTGCAAGGCGTGTGGCGCCCAGGCACTCCTGGTGGACGGGGATGGCCCCGAGGAGAAGAAGGGCAAGCCCGCGCGTACGCACTGGGACATGCTCATGGAGCGGCGCACGCGCGAGGAGCTGGAGGAGGTGCTGGCCGAGCGGCTGGCCGTCCTGCGCTCCGGGGCGATGAACATCGCCGTGCATCCTCGGGACAGCAGGAAGTCCGCGTGACCCGCTAACGCGGTTCCACGACAGGCCGCGGGCCCGGTACGTTTTGCGTACCGGGCCCGCGGCTTTGTCGTTTGCTGCGGCTCGTCCCGCCTGTGTCAGGGCTTGGAAGGGTCACCGCGTCAGCGGCGGGCGGGGCTCGTCATCCGGGCCCGGGTGGTCGCGGGGCGGCTCGTCGCGGATGACCTCGCCCTGGACCACCTTGCCGTCCGGGCGGTGGATGCGGGCCTGCTGGAAGGCGTCCGAGAAGCCGCCGGGGGCGGCCGTCCGCATGCGGCGGTCCAGCGAGCTTTCCGCGTAACGGCTGAGGGCCGTCCGCAGCGGCGGGATGAGGAGCAGCAGCCCGGCCGCGTCCGAGATCAGGCCGGGGATCATGATCAACAGCCCCCCGAGCATCAGGAAGCCGTTGCCCCGGCCGCTCTCGGGGGCGGCGGGTGAGGAACCGTCCGCGCCCGGCTGCCCCGGCATCCGCTGAAGCGTCTCCGTGAGGTTCCGGAAGGCCCGGCGGCCCGCGCCCTTGATCACCGCGGCGCCGAACACGATCCCGGCGGCCAGCAGGATCACGACGGTCAGCCCGCCCGCGGCGTCGGCCACCAGGATCAGCAGCCAGATCTCCAGCACCGCCCAGGCGGCGACGGCGAGAGGTATGAAGGTCCGGGCGCGCGAGCGCCTGCGGGCGGTCGGGGGCGGTGTGCCGGTCGTCATGTCCCCAGTGTGCCTGGCCACGCGTCCGTACGCCGTAAGGGGGTGACCGGCGGACTCAGGGGTTACGGCGGCCGAGCACCTTGTTCGTCCGGCTGGTGACGCCCCAGGCGGTCACCCGCCACAGCGCCTCGACCAGGATGTCCTTGCTCATCTTGGAGTCGCCGACCTCTCGGTCCACGAAGGTGATCGGCACCTCCACCACGTGGAAGCCGGCCTCGACCGCGCGGCGGGCCAGGTCGACCTGGAAGCAGTAGCCCTGGGAGGCGACCGCGTCCAGGCCGATGCCCTTCAGGGTCTCGGCGCGGAAGGCCCGGTAGCCGCCGGTGACGTCCCGGGTCCGCAGGCCCAGCATCAGCCGGGAGTACGTGCTGCCGCCGCGCGAGATGAACTCGCGGGACTTGGGCCAGTTCACCACCCGGCCGCCGGGCACCCAGCGGGAGCCGAGGACCAGGTCCGCGCCCTTGAGCGCGGTGAGCAGCCGGGGCAGTTCCTCGGGCTGGTGGGAGCCGTCGGCGTCCATCTCGACGAGGACGCCGTAGTCGTGGTCCATGCCCCAGCGGAAGCCGGCGAGGTAGGCCGCGCCGAGCCCTTCCTTGCCCTTGCGGTGCAGGACGTGGACGTGGTCGTCGTCCGCGGCCAGCTCGTCGGCCAGCTTGCCCGTCCCGTCGGGGCTGTTGTCGTCGGCGACGAGGATGTGGGCCTCCGGCACGGCGTCGCGCACCCGGCTCACGATCGGCTTGATGTTCTCGGCCTCGTTGTAGGTCGGGATGATCACCAAGACACTGCCGAGCGGGCCGAATTGCCGCTGACCGCCGTCGTTCACTTACTGCCCCTCACGTCCGTACGCAGGTGCACACCATATCGAGCGCGGCGGGGCCGGACGCCGACCCGGTCGGGGTGGCGCGGGAGCGGCGGGGGACACAAGCGCGGAATCGGGGACAGAAGTGCGGATCGGGGCCCGGAGTCCTTCGGGCCGACCTGGGACCCGCTGGCTGCGGATCGACCTAGAGCCGTTGTCTACTGAACGTCCGGGCCCCACCCGGGTCGCACCCTCCGTCCGGCTGAAACCTTCCCTCGCCCCCGAGGCGCGGGCGCTGAACCTGGCTGTCAGTGGTGGTGCGCCGGTGCGGCACACCACCCCGTGACCCAGCGGCGTTCGACGACTGCGTGGAGGTTTCACCGGTCGGACGTCCTGTGGTGGACTCGGCCGAACCTACCGGCCGATGGCCGCATTCTGTCAATACTTGCCTGACCTGCATCGATTACCGAAATCGCCTGGTCAGTCCCGAAGATCCCCAGGTGACGGAAGAGCGGACCCGCCCTGCGTGGGCGGGCCGGAATCTCCGCACGTCACTCGTTCGGCCTTACGTAGACAGTTTGTCCGAGCACCACGGTGCGCAGGCAGACCGGCAGGTCAGCGCCGGGGCCGAGGTCGGGCAGTCCCGGCGTCCCGGACCGGGGGTCGGTCGACCAGCGCGCCACCCGGTCGTCCGGCGCCTGGACCACCAGCTCGTCGGTGCGCCAGACCGCGTAGTCGGCCGGGGCGCCGGGCACCAGGGTCCCCGCGTCGTCCCGCCCGAGGGCCCGCCAGCCGCCCCGGGTGTGGGCGGTGAAGGCGGCACGGACCGAGACGCGGTGCTCCAGCGTCCGGTGGAAGGCGGCGGCCCGCACGGTCCCCCACGGGTCCAGCGGGGTCACCGGACTGTCCGAGCCGAAGGCGAGCGGCACACCGGCCCGCAGCAGCGCCGCGTACGGGTTGAGGGTGGCGGCCCGTCCGGCGCCGAGGCGCTGGGCGTACATGCCCTCCTCGCCGCCCCACGCGGCGTCGAAGGCGGGCTGGACGGAGGCGGTGAGGCCCAGCTCCGCGAAGGCCGCGACGGTCTCGGGGGTGAGCATCTCCGCGTGCTCGATGCGGTGCCGGGCGGCCCGCACCCGGGCGAGGCCCACCTTCTCGGCCGCGGCCCTGATGCCCTGGACGACCGCGGAGAGCGCCGCGTCCCCGATGGCGTGGAAGCCCGCCTGGAGCCCCGCCTCGGTGCAGGCGGCGACGTGGGCGGCGATCCGGGCGGCGTCCAGGTGGGCGGTGCCGGTGTGCGGGGCGTCGGCGTACGGCTCGTGCAGGCAGGCGGTGTGCGAGCCGAGCGAGCCGTCCACGAAGAGGTCGCCGGCCGCGCCGACGGCGCCGAGCTCGCGGATGCGCCGGGCGTCCTTCTCGTCGGCCACCTCCTGGGCCCAGTAGCCGAAGACGCGGGGCCCGGGCCGCTCGGCGGCCACCTTCAGGAGCCCGGTGAAGTCGTCCTCGTCGGAGATGTCCGGGCCGCCGCACTCGTGGAGCGAGCCGATGCCGAGGGAGGCCGCGTGGCGCAGGGCGGCACGCTGCGCCTCGGCGCGCTGGGCGGGCGTCACGGCGTCGTGGGCGGCCGCGCGCACGGCGTGGTGGGCGGCGGCGGTCAGCGGCCCTTCGGGGTGGTAGCCGGGCATCGCGGTGACACCGGGGACGAGGTCGAGCAGGGCGGTGCTGACGACCGCCGAGTGCACGTCGACCCGGGGCAGGTAGACGGGCCGGCCGGACGCCGCCCCGTCCAGCTCGGCGCGGGAGGGCGGGCGCTGCTCGGGCCAGCGGGTGGCGTCCCAGCCGTGTCCGAGGACGACCCGGTCGGCGGGGTGGGCGGCCACGTGGGCGCGGACGCGGGCGAGGGCGTCGCCGAGGGTGCGGGCGCCGGAGAGGTCGAGCCCGGTGAGCGCCAGTCCGGTCGAGGTGGTGTGGACGTGGGCGTCGGTGAACGCGGGGGTGACCAGCGCCCCGTCGAGGTCGATCACCTCGTCGACGCCGCTCGCGAAGGCGTCGGCGGCGCCTTCGGAGCCCACCCAGGCGACATGGCCCCGTTCGACCACCATGGCGGTGGCGAAGGGGTCGGCGGGGCTGTGGACGTCTCCACCGCGCAGCAGCACGGTGCGGTGTTCGCTCTGGGGGGCGGTGCTCTCGGTCATGAGCACCAGTCTCCCGCGTTCCGGCACGCCCTCGTGCCCGGCCCCCTCAGATCTGCGGCGGGCGCGCCTCGTACGGGGTGGACAGGACGACCGTGGTGCGGGTGGAGACACCGGCCAGCGAGCGGATGCGGGTGAGCAGGTTCTCCAGCTCCAGCGGCGTCGCCACGCGGACCTTGAGGATGTAGTTCTCGTCGCCGGCGACGCTGTGGCATGCCTCCAGCTCCGGGACGCCGGCGAGCCGTTCGGCGATGTCGTCCGGGGCGCTGGGGTCGAACGGCTTGACCGAGATGAACGCGGTCAGCGGCAGGCCGACCGCCTCCGGGTCCACGACCGCGGCGTAACCGCGGATCACCCCGCGCTGCTCCAGCCTGCGGACGCGCTGATGAACGGCCGAGGTGGACAGGCCGGTGGCCTTGCCCAGGTCGGTGTAGCTCATCCGCCCGTCCTTGACGAGCAACTCCACGATGTGACGGTCCAGCTCCTCCATATGGATCAATCTATGGCCATGAGTGGTTCCCGGCACAGCCGCCCAGCCCTTGGGACGGCACCTGCGCCGGGCATGTGACCAACGCCACAGGTTTACGCGGCAGTAGTGGGACACGGAACGGTTACGGCCGATCGGCGGCGGGAAGTGCTTGCTGTGGCCGAGGCCACAGCGTCATGCCGGCCCATCCGAGGGGGGATTTCCCATGCCACACCTGAAGCTCACCGGACGTACCGAACCGGAGCCCGTTGATCCGTTCGAGGACGCCGCTCCCGACGCGTACGACACCTTCGAGATGTACCGGGTCGTCTGCCCGGACTGCGCGCAGCCCATCGCGCTCCTGGCGGACGAGGACGTGCTCCCGGAGCACGCGCTGTGCCCGTCCCCGTGGAACCCGTTCGTGCTCACCGTGTGCCCCGGTACGGGGCGCGCCGCCGGGGACCGGCCCGCCGAGGCCGACGGCGCCCAGGAGCAGGAGACCGCGCTGCTGCTGACGCTCCCGCAGGGGCTCGACTGGCGGACGCAGCCCTTCTCGCACGCCGGCGGTGCCGGTTCCCGGCCGATCCGGGTGGCGCACCCGCTCCGGCGCGAGGCCGCCTGAGCCTCCCCCCTTCCCGAACACGCGGCCGGGGTGCTCTGGCAGCCCGGCAGCCGGAGAGAACCGGGTGAACATTCGCCCGAATCGAACAACCAGTGACCCCGCGGCGCCCTACGGCGTTGCCCCGGTATGACCCCGCTGCATTCCACGGCCGGCCCCGGGCGGCGCCGGCTCGCCGCCCCGCCTTCCGAAGAATCGGTTCCGCAGCCCGGTTCCGTACCGGCGTCCCGGTCCGAACCGCCCCGGTCTGCGCCGCGTGCGGTGCCCCATTCGAGCGATCCGCCGATCTACCGGGCGCTGCTGCGGCACTGGGAGAGCACGGGCCGGACCCTGCCGGGCCGTCATGACCAGGACTGGAACCGGATCATGACGACGCCCGTGTGGTCCGAGCGGCCGCTGCGGGTCAGCGGGACTCAGGGCCCGCGAGGTGGCGAGCGATGACCATCCGCTGAATCTGGTTGGTGCCTTCCACGATCTGGAGCACCTTGGCCTCGCGCATGAGGCGTTCGACGGGGAAGTCCTGCGTGTAGCCGTAGCCGCCGAGCACCTGGACGGCGTCGGTGGTCACCTGCATCGCGGCGTCCGTGCAGAAGAGCTTGGCCATGGCGGCCTGGCGCGAGAAGGGGCGGCCCGCGTCCCTCAGCCGGGCGGCCTCCAGGTAGAGCGCGCGGCCGGCCTCGATGCGGGTCGCCATGTCGGCGAGCATGAACCGCAGGCCCTGGAAGTCCGCGATGGGGCGGCCGAACTGCTTGCGGCCGGTGGCGTAGCCGAGGGCCTCGCCGAGCGCGGCCTGGGCGACGCCGATGGCGCAGGCGGCGATGCCGAGGCGGCCGGAGTCGAGGGCGGACAGGGCGATCGCGAAGCCCTGGCCCTCCTCGCCGATCCGGCGGGAGTCGGGGATGCGGACGCCGTCGAAGTGCAGCTGGGCGGTGGGCGAGCCCTTCATGCCCATCTTCTTCTCGGGGACGGCCGCGCTCAGCCCGGCGGCGTCGCCGGGGACGAGGAAGGCGGTGATGCCCCGGGGGCCCTCGGCGCCGGTGCGGGCCAGCACGGTGTAGAAGTCGGCGATGCCGCCGTGCGTGATCCATGCCTTGGTGCCGGTGATCACCCAGTCGTCGCCGTCCCGTACGGCCTTGGTGCGCAGCGAGGCGGCGTCGGAGCCGGAGGCGGGTTCGGAGAGGCAGTAGGCGCCGAGCAGACCACCGGAGAGCATCGACGGGAGGTGTTCGGCGCGCTGCTCCTTGGTGCCGTAGCCGGCGAGGCCGTGGCAGGCGAGGGAGTGGACGCTGACGCCGAGGCCGACGGTGAGCCGGGCGGCGCTGAGCTCTTCGAGGACCTGGAGGTAGACCTCGTACGGCTGGTCGCCGCCGCCGAGTTCGGAGTCGTAGGGCAGACCGAGCAGGCCGGACTCGGAGAGCAGGGTGAAGACCTCGCGGGGGAAGCGGCCCGCTTCCTCCTCCTCGGCCGCCCCCGGGACGATCTCCCGCTGGGCGATGTCCCTTACGAGGTCGATCAGCTGGCTGGATTCCTCGGTGGGCAGACGGCGTTCGACCCACTGCGGGGCACGGTCGGACATGACGGCGCTCTCCTCCCTGTCGGGCGTTGCGGCGGTCACGCGCGCGGGGTGTGAGCGGCGCCGCCGGGGGGATCTCCGGGCGATGCCCGAAATCACTGCTGCCCAGCCGATGTTGCCCTCCCGGATTACGAGAGGCGCAGGCAGGCGGCTGTGGCGGGACGAGTATGCCCGATCGGATGGCATCCGTCACCGGTTGACCGAACATACGAATGAACGGGCTCCGGGCGCCCGGCTCCGGAGGTCCGGAGATCGTCGATATTGGTCCGAACCATTGACCCAACTGGTCTAGTCCATCTACCGTTCCCGGCGAACCGGCTTACCGCGTTCATGCCAAGTTCGAGCGCCGTGAGCCGGTGGTCCATCGGCACGTCCCCTCCCCCACGAGGAGCAACCATGACCGGACTGCATCGCCCGGGAGCCCGTCTTCGGGCCCTCGCCGCTGCCGCGTGTACCGCCGCTCTGGGCGCAGCCCTGCTCGGCGTGGCCGGCACCGGCACCGCAGGCGCGACCCCCACCGCGCCCCGGGCCGCCGCACCGGCAGCAGCACCCGCCGCCTCCACGGCGGCCGGTGACAAGGTGGTCGGATACTTCACCAACTGGGGTGTCTACCAGCGCAATTACCACGTCAAGAACATCGAGACCTCGGGCTCGGCCGACAAGCTCACCCACATCAACTACGCCTTCGGCAACGTCCAGGGCGGCAAGTGCACGGTCGGCGACTCCTACGCGGACTACGAGAAGGCGTACACCGCCGACCAGTCCGTCGACGGCGTCGCCGACACCTGGGACCAGGAACTGCGCGGCAACTTCAACCAGTTGCGCAAGCTGAAGAAGCTGCACCCGGACCTGAAGGTGATCTGGTCCTTCGGCGGCTGGACCTGGTCCGGCGGCTTCGGCCAGGCGGCGCAGAACCCGGCCGCGTTCGCCGAATCCTGCTACGACCTGGTCGAGGACCCCCGGTGGGCCGACGTCTTCGACGGCATCGACATCGACTGGGAGTACCCCAACGCCTGCGGTCTCACGTGTGACACCAGCGGCCGGGACGCCTACGGCAAGCTGCTGTCGGCGCTGCGCTCGAAGTTCGGCAGCGACAACCTGGTCACCTCGGCGATCAGCGCGGACGGCTCGGACGGCGGCAAGCTGGAGGCCGTCGACTACGGCGGCGCCGCGCAGTACGTCGACTGGTACAACCCCATGACGTACGACTTCTTCGGCGCCTGGGACGCCAAGGGCCCGACCGCCCCGCACTCCCCGCTGACCTCCTACGAGGGCATCCCGAAGGAGGGCTTCAACAGCGAGGCCGCCATCGAGAAGCTGAAGGCACAGGGCGTCCCGGCCGCGAAGCTGCTGCTCGGCATCGGCTTCTACGGGCGCGGCTGGACCGGCGTCACGCAGGACGAGCCGGGCGGAACGGCGACCGGCGCGGCACCGGGCACGTACGAGGCGGGCATCGAGGACTACAAGGTCCTCAAGAACACCTGCCCCACCACGGGCACCGTAGCGGGCACGGCGTACGCCCACTGCGGCAGCAACTGGTGGAGCTACGACACCCCCGCGACCATCGGCACCAAGATGGCGTACAAGAACCAGCAGGGGCTGGGCGGCACCTTCTTCTGGGAGCTGAGCGGTGACACCACCGACGGCGAGCTGATCAAGGCGATCGACTGACCCGGTGACGTGGTGAACTCAGGGGCGGGGGGCCTTTCGGACTCCCCGCCCCTGACGTGCGTACTAGAGCAGGCCGAGCTGCGTGACGAGCATGGCGACCACGACCACCAGGGTCCAGCCCAGGACGTGCTCAAGCAGCTCGGGGCCGTCGTCGGGGCCGCCGGTGCGGGCACGGCGGCGGGCGGCGGTGAGGGTGGCGGCAGTCGCGGTCATGGCATCTCGTTCGGTCGGCCGGCAGGGGGCGCGCCCAGCACCCGGCCGGGACCCGACCACAGTGCCAGCCCGGGGCGCCCGGGGGTAGAGACGTCCGTCACTGCCCCCGGGCGCCCGGCCCGCCGCCGCCCCCGCGACGTGCGGAAACCGGGCGCGGGGGCGGCGGGGTGTGTGCCGCAGACCACAGCGCGCGGTCAGCGCACCTCGTACGCCCTGATCATGGTCTGGCTCACCCGGGCGCCCTCGTCGTCCGTGAGCGTGACCTTGAGGTGGACGAACGTTCCGGCGGGCGCGTCGCCCGGGAGGGCGGCCTGCCATCCGTCACGGGTGGACGTGACGCGGGCCTGGTGCCAGCCGGTGACTGCGTCGACGGTGGACTCGGTGCCGTACGCGTACTCCAGGCCGGCCTTCCGCCGCGTGGCCGGGCCTGCCGTGTCGTCCGTGACGGCGCTCAGACCGATCGTGGTGGCTTCGCCCGCCGGGCGCGAGTTGCGCAGGTCGGACGGCACGTCGAGGACGGGGACCAGCAGGTGCTGGGCGCCCTGGTCCGAGGCGTCGGTGGTGAAGACCCACTCGGTGGCGTACGCGAGCCCCGTGCGGTCCAGGGCGCCCGCGCGGCGCTGCCACTGCTGCTGGAAGGTCACCTCCGCCTTCCTGTCGGGCAGGTTGAAGGTGCCGGAGACCATGGCCTGCGGTTCGCCGTCGATCAGCAGCCGGCGGGTGCCGGTGTCGGTCATCGCGAGGGTGGAGTCGTGCCCGCCCGCGTCACCGAACGGGGCGATGGTGAAGCCGAGACGGTTGCTCTCGCGGTTCATCAGCGCCGGGCCGTAGGTGTTGCGGACCGGGCCGTAGGGCGACTTGTACCACTGGGACGTCGTGCGGCCCTTGTCCCGCTCGCGCGGCCCGTCGTACGAGGTGCTGCCGTACGGGCCGAGGTCCCGGCGCATCAGGGTGGTCCACGTCAGCCCGTCGTCGCCGGACGGGGTGAAGTACTCGGTGCGCTGCTGCGGCGCGTGCAGGGGCAGGGTGGTGCCGCCGGCCCAGATCGCCGCGATGCCCGGCAGCCCGACCTTGACGTCGGACCAGTACGTGGCGTCCCCGGTGCCCTGTACGTGGTAGCGGGCCTCGTCGGCCGCGAGGTCGCGGTCGCGTACGCGCTGCGTTCCGGTGGGGATCGAGCCGTGACCGGTGAGGGCGAGGTTGTAGACGTACGGGCTGCGATCGGTCGCGGTGCCGGACCAGGAGAGGCGGACATCGCCCTTGGCCAGCGCGTCCTTGACCGCCCGCGAGTCGGCCGCCGTGATCGTGGCCTGCGGGATGCCCTCGGGGCCGGTCAGCTGGAACCGGCCCTCGCTCTCCGGGACGGCGGCCAGCACGCCTGCGGCGCCGGCCTTGCGCGCGGCGGCGTCCCAGGTGAACGCGTTGCCGCCGCCGGTGCCCGCGTCCACGAGGGCGATGCGGCCCGTGAGGTCGTGGGCGGCGAAGTTCGCGTCGGTGCCCTTGCCGATGTACGTCACCGGCGCGGAGCCCTCGCCGTCGAACTCGGTCCCCCTCTGCACCGGGAGGGAGTCCAGGACCCGGCCGCCGGTGATGGTCAGCGCGGCGCGCGGCGCGGTCTGCCGGGCCGAGGCGAGGAACGTCAGCCGGTCGTCACCGTGCACCGGCTGGGCGTAGACGCCCTTGGCGTACGACGGGACGGTGGTGACGTAACCGGCCTGGAGGCGGCGCGAGTCGTCCAGGCCGAGGGCGAGGCCGATGGCGAACCCGGCGCCCTGGCTGGGGCGTTCGGTGTCCCAGGCGATGCGGCGCGCGTCGCGGGCGTCGAGGGTGACCTCGGTGTCGCCGGAGACCGTCAGCTTCTCGCGGTAGAGCTGGCTGACCGATGCGACGCTGCCGATGTCGCCGGGCTCGTCGCGGGTCATCACGAGTCCGCTCAGCGCGTACGTGCCGAGGGGCACCCGGACCGTGGTGCTGCCGGCCTCGGGGTAGCCGAGGGTGTAGCGCCGCGCCGTGTCGCGGTGGTCGTCGAACAGCTGGAAGGCGGACGGGGACGAGGCCGGGTCGCCGTGCCGGTCGAGGCCCTTGACGGTGAGGTCGGCCGACGGGACCTCCATGTGCACGCCGAACGGAACGGTGACGCGCACGCCGTGCGACCCGGTTGCGACGAGGCGGCCGGTGACCGTCCCGTACGCCCCGTCGCTCAGGCGGGTGCCCGGGTCGATGCGGACCGGCACGTCGGCGGTCCCCCGTGCCGGGACGGTGACCGTGGTGCGCGCGGGCCGCGCGAAGCCGGGGAGGCGGCTGCCGTCGTCACCCCGGACGTCCTCGACGCGCAGGCTGAGGCGGACGTCCTGGCCGGTGAGGTTGGTCAGGGTGACCGTCTTGTCGACCGGGTCGAGGTCCCGCTGGGGATACGCGAAGTCGCCCAGGAGCGGCACGGGCGGGGCGGTGACCGGCTGGGACACCGCGCGGGCCACGTCCATCGGGCCCGCGCCCTGCTCCAGGACCGGCGCGTCGGTGGACGTCGCGGACGAGGTGAGCAGGGCCTTGAGGCCGGCCGGGGTCAGCTCGGGGTGCTGCTGGAGGAGCAGCGCGGCGCCGCCCGCGACGTGCGGGGTGGCCATCGAGGTGCCGGACATCTCCTGGTACGCCTGGTCGCCCCGGCCGCCGGAGTTGGCCGCGACGACGCCGACGCCCTGGGACGCGATGTCCGGCTTGGCGCTCACGCCGTCGACGGAGGGGCCCCGGCTGGAGAAGGAAGCGGTGGCGTTCTTCCGGTCCACCGCGCCGACGGTGAGGGCGCTGGGGGCGCAGCCGGGGGTGGAGACGGTGCCGTGCAGCGAGGCGTTGCCGGCGGCTATGACGAACAGGGCCTTGTCGCTGAGGCGTTCCACCGCGTCGACGCCGGGTCCGGCGCAGGCGGTGTCGCCGTCGGAGCCGAGCGACATGGAGACGACGCGGGCGCCCTGGTCGACCGCCCATTCCATCCCGTTGACGATGCCGCTGATCGAGCCGGAGCCGTCGTCGTCCAGCACCTTGCCGATGAGCAGGTCCGCCTTGGGCGCCATGCCCGCGTAGGTGCCGTCGGAGGCGGCCCCGGTACCGGCCACGGTGGACGCGGTGTGGGTGCCGTGGCCGGTGCGGTCGGAGGTGGCCGGGGTGCTGACGAAGGTCTCGCTGCCGGCGACGCGTCCGGCGAGGTCGGGGTGGCCGGCGTCGACGCCGGTGTCCAGGACGGCGACCTTGACGCCGGAGCCGTCCAGCCCGGCCCGGTGCGCGGTGGTGGCACCGGTGAGGGGCACGGTCGGGGTGCCGAGGCCGCTGACGGCGGTGCCCCGGACCTTGGCGTCGAGCCAGATCTTGCTGACGGCCGCGGCGGCGGCGGTCCGGGCCGCGGGGCGCCCGGTGGCCGGGGCGAGCTTCTGCCAGGCGTCGGCGGCCGACTTCTTGCTGACGGCCAGTCCGGCGCCGCCGATGGACTCCAGGGTGGCGGTGGTCCGGGTGCCGGGGACGGCGGCGGCCCGCACGCCCCGGGCGGCGCCGCCCGCGTACTCCACGACGACGGGCACGCTGTCCGTGTGCGCGTCGTCGTAGCCGTCGGCGACGAGCCGCCCGATGTCGAAGAGCGCGGCGTCCACGAGCCCGGCGTCCACCAGGCGCTCGACGCCCTGCGGGAACACATAGGTCCGCTTGCCGTCCCGCCAGGTCGCGGCGGCGTGATCGGTGCCGTCGGCGCCGCGCAGACCTGCCGACAGGACCCGGCCGGCCCCGTCCACGCGGGCCTCGACCACGTCGCCGGTGATCAGGGTGACGGTGACCGCGCGGCCGGGTCCGTCCGTGAGCGGCTGGGCGGCGTCCGCCGGGGTGGCGGCGGACGCGGCGGGGGCGGCCGCCGCGAGCAGGGCGGCGGTGGCGAGCCCGGCGGCCGTCCGGCGCCATGGCCTCGTACGTCTCATCGTTGGTCTCCAGGAGGGGAAGGGGTCCGGTGACCTCGGAGGGAGGGGCCCGGTGAGCAGCAGCGTGGCCAACACCGCCGCTCCGTGGGGGCCTTGTGGCTGGCGAGTGGCTGCCATGGCGTAATCCCGACACCCGCGCGGAGCGGGTCGCGGGCACCGTGCGGGGGGTCCGTTGCCAGGCGGCTTCGCAGGTGGCGACACTTGAGCCATGTCGTCCCGTCCAGAAGTGCCACCGTCCCCGCGTGCCGAGCCGTTCCCCGGCCCGCCCGCCTCCGTGCGCTCCTCCCTGATCCGGTTGCAGGAGGACCTGCGCCGGGCCGATGACTCGCTGGTGCGGCTGCTCGGGTCGTGGCGGCCCGACGGCCATGAGGAGCCGGGGCAGTTCGTGGAGTTCTGGGAGGGGCGCGAGGCCCAGGCCCGGCGGCTGTACGAGCTGGAGTACGGGGCCCGGACCTCGCTGCTGGGCTTCCAGTCGGGGGCCAACACGGTCGCCCCCGTCCCGTCCACGCTGGCGGACTCGGAGGAGGCGGCCCCGGAGGAGCAGGAGGCGGCGGGGGCGCGGGAGGCCGACGCGGAGCCCCCGTTGCGCAAGGACGGCAATCCGCACGCCGCGTACCGCGTCGTCGTGGACCGGGCCTTCCTCACGGAGCCGGCGGCGCTGCGCGCGCTGGACGAGCGGCTTGCGGCCGGTCATCAGGTGCGGGTGGTGGACCAGCCCCTGATCAAGCTCCTCATAGCCGACGAGGAGACCGCCATGGTGCAGTTGGAGGCGGGCAGGTCGATGGTTCTCGGGCCGCCCCTGGTGCGGCTGGCGGTCGAGCTGTTCGAGTCGGTGTGGCAGCGTTCGCGGCCCTATCTGCGGGAGGACGGCGACCTGGACCCGACCGACCGCAGGCTGCTCCAGCTGATGCTGTCCGGTCTCACGGACGCGGCGACGGCCCACCAGCTCGGCACGTCGCCCCGTACGGTCCAGCGGAGGCTGCGCGCCCTGATGGACGCGGCCTCGGTCTCCTCACGCGTCCAGCTCGGCTGGTACGCGATGCGCAACAACTGGGTGTGAGCGGGCCGCCCGGGGCGCGTACGGCACCCCGGGCGGCGGGTCGTCACATGCGGGCGGTGTAGTACTCCAGCGTCCGGCCGTGCAGGCGCTTGACCGGGTCGGTGACGCGGTCGGACATGGTGTTCTGCTGGAGGTAGTTGGTCACCACCCAGGTCAGGTCCTTCCCGTCGACCGTGCCGTCGTGGTTGATGTCGGCGGAACGCCGCGCGGTCCCCCGGGCGTCGTACACGGCGGCGGCGTCGCGGACGTCGATGACGTCGTCCCCGTTGACGTCGCCGGCGACCAGGGAGGCCACCGACGAAGCGCTCGTCCCGGCCACGGCCCCGTAGCCGGTGAGGCCGAGGTCGATGTCCTCGGTCCAGGAGAAGTGGCCGGGCACCCGGATCTCCAGGCGGTACGGCTTCTCGGCGGGCTTCAGTCCCTCGGCCGAGATCCGGGCGGTCGCGTCGGCGGTCATCGGGTGCCGGGTGCCGTCCGGGGCGGTCAGCTCGGCCTGGAAGCCGTCGAGGCTGTAGTCGCGCTTGGTGTCGTAGCCGTAGTCCTTGGTCAGCAGGGCCTCGGCGGCGGGCCGGGCGCCGAAGGTGGACTCCGGGTTGAGCATCCGCACCGCGCCGTAGAACAGGATGTTCAGCGGCACCTTGGTGCCCGTGGTGTCCATGGCGCTGGTGGTGCCCGTGTTGAGCCCCGCCGAGGTCGTCCAGTGCTCTCCCGTCACCTCGTACGTCACCTTGAGCAGCGGCATCGAGTCACCGCTCAGGCCCTCCGGGTCCGAGACGTCGAAGCCGAGG
Source organism: Streptomyces sp. NPDC052299 (assembly GCF_040679335.1). Classification (NCBI taxonomy): domain Bacteria; kingdom Bacillati; phylum Actinomycetota; class Actinomycetes; order Kitasatosporales; family Streptomycetaceae; genus Streptomyces; species Streptomyces sp. NPDC052299. The sequence goes on from NZ_JBFAUP010000013.1 coordinate 51,201, forward strand.
GTGGTGTACGAGGACGCTCCGGCGGACACGTTCGTGGTGGTGATCTTCGACGGGCCGTGGGCGGCCAGTTCGGCGGTCGGCTCGATGGCGGTGATGCGGATGTTGCGGTCGTCGTAGCGGATCTGGGAGTTGAAGGACTTCCAGTGCTTCAGGTCGTGGGCCGTCAGGGTGTATGTGAGGCTGTCACCGGCCCGTGCGACGGGGGCGTCGGCGGCGCCGACGAGGTAGGGGATTCCCTTCTTGATGACGTTGAGGGAACGTACGTCGCCGATGTTTCCGGCGGCGTCCGCGGGCCACATCTTGACGAAGGCGGTCGGCGGCCCGACGGACAGGGGCACCTGGGCGTTCACGTTGCCGTCGGCGTCGGCGTTGACGTGGCCGGTGGGAGCGTTGGGGCTGTACGTGGAGTAGTACAGCGCGTTGTCCTCCTGGCCGATGTCCAGCCCGGCCGCGTGGATCGCGTCGGTCTCGCCGTCCCGCAGCCGGCCCGAGAAGGAGAACGACCTGGCGTCGGCGGGAACTTCGACGACCGTGGGGCGGGACGGGTCCCAGGCCCCGTACGTGTCCTCGTAGGTGGGCGCGTGCGAGTCGACGTAGACGTCGCGCAGCACCGAATCCGTGCCTCCGAAGCCGTCGGTGCCGACGATGCGCAGCTTGTAGTGGCCGTCGGCGATCCAGCGGCCCCGGGGGTCGAACGGGGTGGCCTCGCGCCCGGTCACCGGGTGGTACCAGGCGCCGACCGTCGCGGGACCGTAGAGGACGCCTTCGGAGAGGCCGGTCGTGTTGATCCCGCCGATGTAGCCGAGGTCCTTGCCCCGGGTGTCGGCGAGGAAGATGTCGACGCTCGTCAGCTGCCCGGCCATGCGCAGGTTGAACGTGGCGGCGCCGCCGCCGACGGAACCGGCGTCGGAGAACTGGTTGGTCGACATGACCGGCTTCGTCATGTCGATCTCCGCGAAGCCGGACTCGGCGACCCGCAGCCCGAACGGCATGCGCAGGGCATGAAGTCCCTCGTCCTGTACGGGGGTCAGGGTGACGAAGCCCTCGTAGTAGCCGGCGGGTGCGTCGGCGGGAACCCGCAGCGTGGTGCGGACGGGCGTGCTGCCGTGCGGCTTGCTGGTCACCTGGCCGTCGGCGGACAGGGTGATTCCGGCCGCTTGGGCGTCCCCGGAGGCACCGTTGCCCCGGGTGAACGCGACGCCGACCGCGTAACGCCCCTGGGTGCCGCTGTCGTTGACCAGGTCGAGCCGCTTTTCGACCTGGGTGGCCCGGCCGACCGGGAGCACCCCGAGGTCGAGGGCGCCGGTGCGGTGGTCCAGCTCGGACCGGGTGCCGTCCAGGGAGACGTACGGGGTCTTCGCGGACACCTGGAGCGAGGTCTCGGTGTGCACGGCGGCGTACGGGTCGACCGCGCCGGCGCCCGCTTCGAAGACGCTCACCTTGCCGGGCATCGGGCGGGCGGTGTTCATCAGTGCCGCCTTGACCCCGTCCGGTGTGAGCCGGTGGTCGTGCTGGAGCAGCAGCGCGGCGGCCCCGGCGACGTACGGGGAGGCCATGGAAGTGCCGCTGAGGCGGGCGTACGCGCCGGAGTAGTCGCCGGTCTCCGGCGCGACGGTGTCGGCCGGGACGGACGAGAGGACGCTGACGCCGGGCGCGGCGATCTCGGGCTTGATGGCGCCGGTGCCGTACACGGGGCCGCGCGAGCTGAAGGACGCGAGTTCGCCGCTGCCGAGCACGAAGGTCCCGGCCTCGGTGAAGGTGAGGCGAGCGGTGGCGTCGGTGGTCCCGGCGGCCAGGGCGGCGCCCTCGGCGGCGGTGAGCGAGAAGGCCGGGACGTAGGCGGGGCTCTCGCCGATGTAGTTCGGGATGTGCCCCTCGGCCGCGTTGTCGTTGACGAGGAGGACGGCGACGGCGCCCATGGACGCGGCGCGGCGCACCTTCTCGTCCAGGGGGATGCCGCCGCGCTTCACGAGGACGGCCTTGCCCTTGACGTCCTTGCCGCTGTATCCGGCGGCGGTGCCGGTGGCGACGTCGGCGACCGGGTAGCTGCTGGAGGTCAGGCCGGAGAGCGCGTCGCCGAAGGGGCGGGCCAGCAGCCGCCCGGTGGCGGAGGTGGCGCCCGCGCCGATGCGGTACTCCGGCAGGGTCATCGGTTCGTCGTGCGCGGCCACGGTGAGCGGCAGCGCGGCGGCGCCCGGGGTGCCCAGGGTGTTGGCACCCGGTCCGCTGTTGCCGGCGGCGATGACGGTGGTGATCCCCGCGAGCACGAGGTTGTCGGCGGCTATCGCCTGCGGGCTCATCGGGTCGTTGACCGCGGCGCCGAGCGACATGTTGACGACGTCCATGCCGTCGTCGGCCGCCCGGTCCATCGCGGCCATGATGTCGCTCGTGCGCCCGCGCCCGTACGGGCCGAGCACCCGGTACGCGTACACGGAGGCACCGGGGGCCACGCCGTGGGCGGCGCGCTCCTCGGACTCCGCGCCCCGGCCGGCGACGATCCCGGCGACGTGGGTGCCGTGCTCGGTGTAGTACGTCGAGCCCTGGCTGGTCTCGATCTGCCCGGAGGCCTTCCAGTCGGCGTAGGTCGTCTCCATCGGGTCGGCGTCGTCGTCGATGAAGTCGTAGCCGCCCTTGTAGGCGTCCTTGAGGTCGGGGTGGTGGTAGTCGATGCCGGTGTCGATGATGCCGACCTTGACGTCCTTGCCGGTGATGCCCTCGGCGTGCAGCCGGGCCACCCCGTCGTCGTCCTGCGCGGCGCCGGAGGTCCCGCCGCCGTCGGCGGGGGCGGGGCGGTCGAGCGCCTTCACGGTGGTGTCCGGCCAGACGGCGGTGACCTCGTCGTTGTCGAGGAGTTCGGCGACGCGGTCGCCGGGGAGCCGGAGGCTGACCCCGTCGAAGCTGTGGGTGTAGGTGCGCCCGGGCTTCGGGGCCGCCGCCTTCTTCCCCTTGCTCCCGTCGGCGGCGGGCTGCGCGAACATGTCGTCCAGCGCGGTGCGGAAGCGCTTGTGCGCCTTCGTCACGGCGTCCTGGGCCGCGGCCTCGCTGACCGTGCGGCCCTCGGCCGCGGCGAGCAGGCGGGCGGTGCGGGCGGGCGGGGTCTTCAGCTGGACGATGACGTCGACGGGCTTGCTGCTGCGCAGCGCGGCCTTGTCCGTGACGTGCAGTCCGCCCATGTCCAGGGCGGCCATGCGGTGCAGGGCTGCCAGCTCCTGGGCGTCCAGGGTGGCGAGCAGCGCCTCACCGTCCGGCGCACCGGACGGGGAGGGGGCGGCGAAGGCGGCGGGGGCGGTGGCCGCGAGGGTGGCGAGCACGGTTGCCGCCGCGGCCAGGGCCAGGTGTCTGCGCCCTGGGGCTTGCGTCATGATTCGTGGGCTCCGCTCTGGGCAGGGACGGACGGTGCCCCCTCGCCTCGGGCGTGGCGGGGGACGGGCATCGCATGATCGTCCGTGCGGGGGCCTGCCGGGGGGAATGGGGAACCGGTGGCGAGATTCCGCCTGTCGTCAAGTCGCCATCGGGGTCCGGTGGGTCCGGGAACTGGCGACAACACGTCGTGTCATGCATCCGCCACGCGAGGGTGCTGCGGTGCCCCGGCCGGGCTCGGTAGACCCGTGCCACGACCTCCCGCCGGTGCCCGGGGCTCCGGCGGGAGATCCCGACGCGGTCCCGGTCCTGCCGAGGCCCCCGCCACGCGAAAGGGCACTCATGTCCCGCCCCACCATCACGCGCCGCAGACGCCAGTTCACCGCCGCCGTCCTGGCGGCCGGCCTGACCGGCTCACTGATGAGTCTGTCGGCACTGCCCGCCCAAGCCGCCGACGTGCCGCATCCCTTGGGCACCGCCGTCCCGGACGCGCCCAAGAAGGCCCTGGCCTCCCAGCGCGACAAGCTGGGCGCCCACGACCGTACGCTGCTGCAGAAGGCCGAGAGCAAGAAGGCCAAGACGGTCACCGTCCTGCTGGCCACCGGCGAGGGCGACACCGAGGCGCTGCGCGAGAAGGTCGCGGACCTCGGCGGCCGGGTCGCCAGGGCCGACGACAAGCTGGGCTACGTCCGCGCCACCGTGCCGACCGGCAAGGTCGCCGCGCTCACCGCGCTCTCCTCGGTCCGGGCCGTCGACCTCAACGAGACGTACAAGATCCCCGACCCGTCGCCGGTCACCACCGAGGACAGGAAGAAGGACGCGAAGGGCGACAGCCCCGCCACGCCGAAGGCCCCCGGCCGCACCACCCCGGCCGACAACCCCTACCTGCCCGTGGCCGAGACCGGGGCGACCGGTTTCACCGCCGACCACCGCACCTGGGACGGCCGGGGCGTCACCGTCGGCATCCTGGACACCGGCGTGGACCTCGCCCACCCGGCGCTGCGCACCACCACGACCGGGCTGCCGAAGATCAAGGACTGGGTCACCGCGACCGACCCGGTGACCGACGGCGACCCGACCTGGCTGGAGATGCGGCTGAAGGTCACCGCGAAGGACGGCACCTTCCGCTACGGCGGGGTCGACTACAAGGCCCCTGACGGCGACTACGAGTTCCAGCTGTTCAAGGAGTCCGACACCTGGGGCGGAGAGCTGGAGGGGGACGTCAACCGGGACGGCGACTACAACGACACGTTCGGCGTCCTGTACCGCAAGGCGGACCACCGGGTGTGGGTCGACGCGAACCTCGACCGGACCTTCGGCGACGCCGATGTGGTCGAGCCGTACGCGAAGTCCGGCACGTGGGCCTCGTTCGGCACGGACGACCCGGACACCGCCGTCGCCGAGTCGATGCCGTTCACGGTCGAGTACCGCGACGACGTGGACCTGTCGGCGCGGGGCGGCACGAACGCCGGCAAGAAGGCCGACTTCGTCAGCATCGGCATCGTCTCCGGCGCCCACGCCACCCATGTCGCGGGCATCACCGCGGGCCACGGGCTGTTCGGCGGGGAGATGGACGGCGCCGCCCCCGGCGCCCGCATCGTCTCCGAGCGGGTCTGCCTCTTCGCCGCCGGCTGCACCTCGTACGCCCTCGCCGAGGGCATGATCGACGTCGTCGTGAACAAGGGCGCCGATGTCGTCAACCTGTCGATCGGCGGGCTGCCCGCGCTCAACGACGGCAGCAACGTCCGCGGGCTGCTCTACAACCGGCTGATCGACCAGTACGGCGTGCACATCGTCTCGTCGGCCGGCAACGACGGCCCGGGCATGAACACCGTGTCCGACCCGGCCGTCGCCGACAAGGTCATCGCGGTCGGCGCCTCGGTCAGCAAGGACACCTGGTGGGCCAATTACGGCTCCGAGGTGAAGGACCGCCAGTCGCTGTTCCCGTTCTCCGCGCGCGGTCCGCGTGAGGACGGCGGCATGAAGCCGGAGATCGTCGCCCCGGGCGCCGCGGTCTCCTCCATCCCGACCTGGCTGCCCGGCGAGGGCGTGCCCCAGGCCGGTTACGAACTGCCCCCGGGCTACGGCATGTTCAACGGCACGTCGATGGCCTCGCCGCAGGCCGCGGGCGCCGTCGCCGTGCTGCTCTCGGCCGCGTCCGCCTCGCACGTCGAGGTGTCGCCCGCCGGGATGCGGTCCGCGCTGACCAGCTCCGCGACGTTTCTGCCGGACCAGCCGGCGTACGCGCAGGGCGCCGGCCTCGTGTCCGTACCGGCGGCGTGGAAGCTGCTGGCGAAGGGCCCGAAGCCGACGGCGTACTCCGTCGAGGCGCCGGTCTGCGGTGTCCTCGCGGGCATGCTGGCCACGCCCAAGTCCGGCACGGGTGTGTACAACCGCTGCTCCCCCGACGACGGCGGGCAGCCGCTGAACCGGCCGAAGAACTACACGGTGAAGCTCACCCGCACCGGCTCCGGCAGCGGTGAGGCCCGCCTCTCCTGGGTCGGCAACGACGGTACGTTCAGCGCTCCCGGCACGGTGAAGCTCGACCGGGACCGGGCGACCGCCGTCACCGTCCGCGCGCAGGCCAAGTCCACCGGCGCGCACTCGGCGCTGCTGCGCGTGGACGACCCGGCGACGCCGGGCGTCGACCGGATCGTCCCGGTCACCGTCGTGGCCGCCGCCGACCCGGCGAAGCCGTCGTACGCGGTGTCCACCGCCGGCACGGTGGACCGCAACGCGACCCGCTCGTTCTTCGTCTCCGTGCCCCAGGGCGCGGCGGCGCTGAAGGTGGACCTGTCGGGCGTCGCCGAGGACAGCCAGGCGCGCTTCCTGGCCGTCGACCCGCAGGGCATGCCGGTCGAGGACACCGCCGTGAGCCGCTGCTACACCAACTTCTCGGACGAGAAGGACTGCGCCTCCGGCTCCCGCACGTACCAGCAGCCGATGCCCGGCGTCTGGGAGTTCGAGGTCGAGGCGCGCCGCACCTCGCCCGCGCTCGGCAACCCGTACCGGCTGACCGCCACCGTGCAGGGCGCCACGCTCGACCCGGCGTCCTCGGTGATCGACGAGGCGGCGCTGCACTCGGCGGCCGAGAAGAGCTTCACGGCGGTCAACCGGTTCGCGCCGGTGACCGCGCACGCGGTGGGCGGCTCGCTGGGCGCGCTGTCCGAGGCCCACCCGACCGTCGCCGACCAGGACATGACCGGCAAGCAGGTCACGGTGCCCCGGGACGCGACGCGCTTCGAGGTGTCGATGGGCAACACGTCGGACCCGGACGCGGACCTGGACCTGTACCTCCTGGCACAGTCGGGGCAGCTCGTCGCCTCGTCCACCAACGGCGGCTCCCGCGAGTCGATCGTGGTGGACAAGCCCAAGCCGGGCTACTACCTGCTCTACATCGCGGGTACGGACGTGCCCTCGGGCAGCACCGAGTTCGACATCCAGGACACGATGTTCTCCTCGTCGCTCGGTTCGGTCACCGTGGACCAGGACAAGCCGGTGCGCCTCGCCGGCGGCGAGTCGACGAAGATCAGCGGCCGTCTGGTCGCCGACACCCTGCCGCCCTCGGGCCGCCGCCTGGTGGGCCGGTTCTCGCTGGCGAACGACACCGGCACCACGCTGGGCAGCGCCGATGTGCTGATCGGCAAGGTGTCCACCCCGCACGCGGAGATCACGTCCTCCTTCGGCCCGGCCCTCGGGTTCAGCCTGGACGACAACGGCCGCGTGGCCGGTTCCAAGCAGGTATCCGGCAAAGGCCGACCGATGCGCTGGGACGCGGACAAGGGGGTCACGCTGCTCGACAACGCCGACGCTCGCGACGGCCACGTCCTCGGCCAGAGCCGCTCCAAGGGGTACGCCACCGGCCAGCTGACGCTCGCCGAGGGCACCCGGGCGGGCGTCTGGGACGCGGACGGCAAGCTCACCACGCTGCCGCTGCCCGACTGGGAGACCTACCGTTTCGCGCGCGGCTTCGCCGTGAACGACTCCGGTACGGTCGTCGGCAACGCCACGGGCTCCGTCACCGACCCGGCGACCGGCCGGTCCATCGAGGTGAACGAGGGCTTCGCCTGGAACGCGGCGACGGGCTTCCGCAAGCTGCCGCACCTCACCGAGCGCCGCAGCCTCACCGAGCCGATCGCCATCAACAACGCGGGCACGGTGGTCGGCCACTCCTCCAAGGACGGCAAGCGCCGCGCCGTCAAGTGGGACGCGGACGGAAAGATCACCGACCTGGGCACGCTCCCGGGCATGGCCGACAGCTACGCGGAGTCGGTCAACGCCTCCGGCGTGATCGTCGGCGCGAGCGGTGACGACGCGTTCGTCCTGAAGCCCGGCGGCACCATGACCCGGCTGCCGGACTTCGGCTTCGACGCGAAGGCGCTCGCGGTGAACGACGCGGGCTGGATCATGGGCACGGCCCAGACCGCGCCGGATTCGGACACCGCGGTCGTCTGGGACCCCGAGGGCCGCATGTACGCCCTCTCGGCGATGACCGGCTCCTCACGCTTCGTTCCGCTGGAGGGCATCTCCCTCAACGACCGGGGCGAAGTGGCGTACTACGCCATGGACACGCAGGACGGGGGCACGACCAAGGTCGTCCTGGCCAAGCTGCCCTCCTGACGCTTCCTCGACCGCCCGCCCTCCCCGCCGCCACCCGGTGGCGGGGAGGGCGGCGTGCTGTCTGCGTACCGCACGTCAGTCCCGCAGTCCGGCGGCGATCGGGCAGTCCCGCACGGCACACACGTCGCACCCGAGCTCCGCCGCCCGGAGCGGAACGTGGGCCCCGCCGCCCCGAGGCGCGTCGACACCCTCCGCCGGGCCCTCGAACTCCAGCAGCAGCAACGCCGAATCGTCCGCGCCGCACTGGGCGGCGTGCCGGTGCACGTCCTCGCGCACCCTGGTCAGGCAGTGGCCGAGCGGTCCGTCGCGCAGCAGGCCGCTGTGCGAGCCCAGCGGGTAGAAGCGGCCGTCCTCGTCCCGGGCCTCGGCCAGGCCGTCGGTGTGGAACAGCACCCGGTCCCCGTCGTGCAGCAGACCCCGGTGGCGTCCCGGCTGCCCGTCGCCCAGGGCGTCGAGTCCGAGCGGCATCCCGGGCCGGTCCGGCTCGGTCCAGGTCACTCCGCCGCCCGCCCGGACCACCAGGGGAGCCGGATGACCGTAATTGAGCACGGTCATCCGGCCGTCCGAGGTCAGCTCGGCGAGTACGGCGGTGGCGAACCGTTCGTCGTCCGGCCTGCGGGCCAGGGCGCACCTCAGTCGCACCCCGACCTCCTCCAGGCTCGGCGACACCGCCGCGTACTCCCGGAACGACCCCAGCAGGGCCGCCGCGAGCCCGGCGGCCCGCAGGCCCTTCCCCTGGACGTCCCCGATCAGCACCCGGACGCCGCCCCGGACGGGCACCACCTCGTAGAAGTCGCCGCCGATCCGCGCAGCGTCCGCCGCCGACTCGTACGACGCCGCGATGCGCACGGGCCCCGCCGTCTCGGGGACCGCCGGGGCCAGGGCGTCCTGGGCGGTGGCGGCCACGTCGCGCATCAGGGCGAGCCCGCACTCGTGGCCCTGCCGGACGCGCGCCGCCGCCGCGGAGACGGCGGTGACCACGGCGACGGCGAGCACCGACACCACCGCCCAGTGGGTGGCGAGCACGCCGTCGTGGTACGCCAGCACGGTGGCCCAGACCGCCGCGAACAGGCCCGTGCCCGCCACGGCCGGGGCACGGCCGCGCGCCGACGCGACGACCGGGCCCACCGCGTAGAGGGCCAGCAGCTTCACCTCCTCCCCGAGGATCAGGTCGAGGAGGGCGACGGCGAGTACGGCCCACGCACCGCCGCAGTCGAGATACTTGAACGCGGCACTGCGGGAAGGACGGGGACGGGTGGCCATGCCCCCGAGTGTTACCGAATGCGGATTCCAGAACAGGCGATGACGGCGTCGCCGGACGGAATTCCGGCGCGCAGCGGCCATTGGGGACATACGACAGGGCCGTTCTGCCCTGTCGCGGACCGACCGAGGTCCCGCACACGGGGAGCGGAACGGCGTCCGTCCGGGTAGACAGGTCGCATGCAGACCTTTCTCCCCTGCTCCGGCTTCGCGGAGTCGGCCGCCGTTCTGGACGCCAGGCGGCTCGGCAAGCAGCGGGTGGAGGCCCTGCAGGTGTTCCGCGGCCTGACCGTGCCCGGTTACGGGTGGCGCAGGCATCCCGCGGTGCGCATGTGGGCCGGGTACGAGGAGGCGCTCGTCCGGTACGGCCTCGACATCTGCGCGGCCTGGACGGCCGAGGGGCGCGCCGACACCTGCGCCGGCACCCTCGTCCACGACTTCCGGGCCCACACGGACGGCGCGCCGGTCCGCCCGCAGCCCGAGCTGGCGGCGGAGGGGGAGCTTCCGCCGTGGCTGGGCGACCCGGAGTTCCACCGGAGCCATCAGTCGGCGCTGCTCCGCAAGGACCCGGAGCACTACCGGGACCGGTTTCCGGGCGTGCCGGACGACCTGCCGTACGTGTGGCCGTCCTCGGACCGCGCGTAGCGCGTCAGCCGGTCGTGGTGAACCGGCGCAGATAGGCGTCGAGGCCGTCCGGCGCGGTGCCGGCCCACCCGATGTACCCGTCCGGCCGTACGAGGAAGAGTCCCGTGCCGTACGCGGCGGGCGCGCTCCCGCCCACCACCCGGGCGACCGGTCCGGCCATGCCGCCGGGTGCGCCGGTCCCGAGCGCGAGCAGCGTCCAGTGCGGCCCCCGGAAGGCGTCGAAGAGCCGTACGCCGTCGACGGTCGCGTCGGGGGCGCGGTCGCCGGCCCGGAGCGCGTCCGCCCCGACCGCCTCCCGCGTCTCCTCGGTGAGCGAGGAGTCGCGGTATCCCAGGCCCAGCTGGCGGGTGGCGCCCCCTCGGCGGACCTCGCCGCGGTGGACGCCGGTGGAGAGGTCGAGCATCTGCGCGGCGACCGGGCGGCGTTCCTCCTCGTAGCTGTCCAGGAGCGTGGCCGGGGCGCTGCCCGTCAGGACCGCGCCCAGCTTCCAGCCCAGGTTGTAGGCGTCCTGGACGCTGGTGTTCAGGCCCTGGCCGCCCGCCGGGGAGTGCACGTGCGCGGCGTCCCCGGCGAGGAAGACCCGGCCCGCCCGGAAGCGGTCGGCCAGGGCGGCGCGGGGGCGGAAGTCCGAGGCCCAGCGCACCTCGGTCACGGCCTCGGCGGGGATGTGCGAGCGTCCGGCGATCACCTTGCGGATGCCGTCCGGGGTGAGGTCGACGTCGGCGCCCTCCTCGAACCGGGCGGTCATCTGGAAGTCCTCCGTGCCGGCCAGCGGGCACAGGGCGAGGAAGCCGGCGCCTTCGCGCGGCGGGAAGATGTGCCAGTTGTCGCGGTCGAGTCCGGTGATCCGGACGTCCGCGACCAGGGTCGGGTGCGGGTCGACGGTCTCGCCGGTCATCCCGATCCCCAGCGCCCGGCGCACCGCCGACCGGCCGCCGTCCGCGGCGACCAGGTAGCGGCCGCGCAGCGCGCCGCCGCCGGAGAGCCGCACGGTGACGCCCTCCGCGTCCTGCGCGAGACCCACGGCCTCCCGGCCGAAGGCGATCTCGCCGCCCAGCTCCGCCAGCCGCTCGGCCAGGATCTCCTGGGTGCGCCACTGCGGCACCATCCAGGGCTTGTTGTACGGCGAGTCCTCGCTCGGCTCGGCCGGGTCGAACATGCGGTGCTCGCCGGCCCGCTCGCCGTCGCGCCAGACCATGCCGACCGGATAGGTGCCGCCCGCCGCGTGGATCGCGTCGATGACCCCGAGGTCGTCGAAGACCTCCATGGTGCGGGGCTGGATGCCCTTGCCCCGGGAGCCGGGGAACAGCTCATCGGCGCGTTCCAGGACGAGCGCGCGCACGCCGCGCCGGGCCAGGTCCACCGCGAGGGCGAGACCGGTGGGCCCCGCACCGACGATCAGTACATCCGCATCCATGACCATTCTCCTTAACGCCGTTAAGTGCTCGGTGGTTCCGAGCGTGCCCTTAACGGCGTTAAGCTGTCAAGCGTGAGTACCGAACGACGCACCCCCCTCGACCGCCGCCGGGTCGCGGACACGGCGTTGAGCCTGCTGAACGAGGTGGGCCTGGACGGGCTGAGCCTGCGCGCCATCGCGAAGGAGCTGGACGTCAAGGCGCCCGCCCTGTACTGGCACTTCAAGGACAAGCAGGCCCTGCTGGACGAGATGGCGACGGAGATGTACCGGCGCATGCTCGCCGGCACCCCACTCGACCCGGCCGACACCTGGCGCGAGCGGCTGCGGAAGACCAACCACGCCCTGCGGACGTCACTGCTCGGCTACCGCGACGGGGCCCGGGTGTTCAGCGGTTCGCGCTTCACGGGCGCGGTGCACGCCGAGCAGATGGAGGAGAGCCTGCGGCTGCTGACCGCCGCCGGATTCACCCTGGCCCAGGCGGTGCGGGCGGCCACGACGACGTACATGTTCACGCTGGGCTCCGTCATCGAGCAGCAGGGCGCCGAGCCCCTGCCGGGCCGGCGCAGGGAGGGCTTCGACGTGGCCGAGCGCGCGCGATTGCTGGCCGCCTACCCGCTGACCGCCGCGGCGGGTGCGGAGATCTTCGCGGACTTCGAGCAGCACTACGAGGAATCGCTCGACCTGGTGATCGCGGGCATCGCGGCGGCCTACGGCGTCGACTGACGGCGGGCACGGCCGACGGGCCCGCCGTCAGTCCAGATCGATGACGACCTTGATGTCCCCGTCCTGCGGGGTGAACGCGTCGGCGGCGTCCCGCAGCGGCACCCGCCGGGTGATCATCCGCTCCAGCCAGGCCGGATCGGCGCGGCCGAGGGCCTCGGCGCCCGCGCGGTAGTGCCGCAGATTGGCGTTGACCGAGCCCACCACGGCGACGTTCCCCCGCACCAGCTCGTTGTTGAGCGCGCCCGCCGCGACCGGCAGCCGATGGGCCTCGGGCGACACGCCGATCAGGCAGACGATCCCGTAGCTCGCGGTCCCCCGCATCGCCCCCAGGACCACGTCCCCGGCGCCCGTCGCCTCGATCACCACGTCGGGCCGGAGGGCGGCGGCCACGTCGTCGACGGCGCCGCTGTGGTACGTGGCGCCCAGCCCGGCCACCAGACCGGGCTTCGGCCCCGAGGCCACCCGGTCGAGGACGTGGACGTCCAGCCCGCGCCCGCGGCCCAGCAGCGCGGCGAGCAGGCCGATCGGCCCGGCGCCGGTGACCAGGACCCGCTCCGGCGCGAACCAGGAGCGCGCGCCGATCCGCTCGATCTGCTCCCAGGCCTTGGCCAGCACGGTGGCCGGTTCCAGCAGGACGCCGACGCGCTCCAGGGACGGGTCGAGCCGGACCGCGTAATCGCTCTCGACGGTCCAGAACCGGCTGGCGTAACCGTGCCGCTCCTTGATCCCGCGCTCGGTGTAACGCCCGTTGCGGCACATGTCGAACTCACCCCGGGCGCAGGCGCCGCACGGTTCCGGGTCGGGGCGCCGCACGACGCCCGCGACCAGGTCACCGGCGGCGAAGCCGCTCCCCGCGGGCGCCTGCCGCACCCGGCCCAGCGACTCATGACCGATGATCAGCCGGTCCTCGCCCTGCGGTGCCCGGCCCAGCGCACCCGCCACGATCTCCCGGTCCGTGCCGCAGACCCCCACGGAGATCCCGTCGACCAGGAGCTCCCCCGCACCCGGCACCGGGTCGGGGACCTCGCGGACCTCAAGGCTTCCGGCGGCCGAGGGCCGGACGGTCACGGCACGCATGCGCCCTCCTTCGTACCGCCGGGCTCAGACCAGCCCGAACGACCGCAGCGCCAACCGCTGCGCCGGGGTCGGGTGGGCCGGCCAGTAGACGTAACAGACCCCGCCGGTCCCGCTCCTGACCTTGCCGCTCGCGTCGTACCGCTTCGTGCGCAGCCAGATGTTCTCCCACTCGCGGCGCCGGTAGACGTGGCGGACCGCGTCGTCGTTCGGCGACGCCGGGTCGTTGGCGATGACGTCGCCGTCGGCGGTGAAGCCGATGACCGTCATCAGGTGGCCCGAGGTGCCGTAGCCCGCACCCGTCAGCTCCTCCTTCAGGAAGGACTGCGAGGTGATGACGGGGATGCCCGCGCGGACCAGGGTCTCCACGTCGTTCAGCGAGCCGAGCCGGGTCACGGCGGCGCTCATCTCGTGGTACGTGGCCGCGTAGGCGGCGTTGAACGGCCAGTTGCCGCAGCCCTCGTACTGGTTGTCGTACGTGAAGCGGGCGGCGTGGCAGACCGAGGGGTCCTGTATGCCGGGCGCCACCCAGGACAGGTCCTCGGCGGAGGGCTCGCGACCCCAGTACTCGATGATCATCTGCGAGGAGGTGGGGCTGCACCACGCCTCGCCGCCGTTGTCGTACTCCGGGTACTGCCCGACGTGGACGTTCTGCGAGTAGCGCGGCACCGGCAGTTCGCGGGCCAGGCCCGGGGTGCTCGCGGGCACCGTGAAGCGGTCAGGGACGTCCGAGGCCATCGCGCCCACCCGCCACACCGTCGGGGTGAGGCGGCTGCCCGGGGTGCGGTACAGCGTCAGCCGGAGGCGGTACGACAGCAGGCGCAGGCCGCTCGCGGCGTCGTCCACCGAGAAGGTGTCCGTCCAGATGGAGCTCTTGCCGTCGCTCTGGTCGTCCACCGAGGTGCGGCGGATGTCCGCGTCACCGGCGGCCCAGCGCCCCATCACGTACCACGGGGTGTCGGTGCCGTCCGAGTAGCGGCCGCTCAGCTCGATCTGGAGCCAGGTGCCCGCCGGGGTCTTTGCGTTCCAGGAGGCGATCACCTCGGTCGCGGGGACGCGGGAGCGGTGGACGGGCGAGGTCCAGGTCGCGTACTCCCAGGAGGCGGTGGTTCCGGTGTGCGGGTCGGTGTAGTCCGTACGGCCCAGCGGTTCGGCGATGACCAGACCGGCACGGCGGCCGGCGACCGCCCGGGTCCCGGCGCGGTCCCCGCAGCGCCAGTCGGTGTACGTGGTCCAGGCGTGGTTGTCCACCGAGGGCGGCGCGGGCCGGGCGCGGCGGGAGGCCGCTGCCGAGGAGGCGGCGGACGACAGCGTTCCGGCACCGGCGGCCGCCACGACGGCGGCGGCGAGCACGGTGCGGCGTGAGGTGGGACTGGGCATGGGCGAGACCCCCGGTCGTCGTCTGCGGAATGGGGCTGCGGTGCACGACAGTGCGCCAACTATCGCGGTTCGCGTCCCGGTTCGGCCAGCGATTCGACCCGTGCCGATCAACCAATATTGGTCTCTACCACTGGCGTGACCTGCGGCTGGGCCGAACGGCCTACCGCCCGCCCCGGCTCGTAGGCTGGACGCATGAACGATCTCGCGCTCCAGGCCGCGCGGCTCACCGCCCTCCCGCCGTCCTGCGGACCGGCGCGGCTGGTCGCCGTCGACGGGCACGCGGGATCGGGCAAGAGCACCTTCACCGGCCGCCTCGCGGCGGCCCTCGGCGACGCGCCCGTGCTGCACCTGGACGATCTCGCCACGCACCAGGAACTGTTCGCCTGGACGGGACGGCTGCGCGAGCAGGTGACGGGCCCGCTTTCGCGCGGCGAGCCCGCGCGCTACGCGCCGTACGACTGGACGGCCCGGACCTTCGGGCCGGTCAGGACCCTGGAGCCCGCGCCCGTGGTCCTGATCGAGGGCGTCGGCGCCGGGCGGCGCGCCCTGCGGCCCCTGCTGGCGCGGCTGTTGTGGATGGACCTGCCCGCCGGGGAGTCCTGGGCGCGCGGGCGACGGCGCGACGGGCCGGGGCTGCGCTCCTTCTGGGACGGCTGGACGGCGGCCGAGACCGCGCACTTCGCCTCGGACCCGTCGCGCCCCTGGGCGGACGTTCTGGTACGGCAGTTGCCCGAGGGGTACGAGTTGCTGGAGGGGCCCGTGCGCCGGCCGCGCTGAACCGTTCCGTCACCCGGTGTGACCGGCTCGCGCCGCCCTCTCGCGCCGCCGGAAAACGGCTCGGAAGTACCTCAACTCCGCTTGACCCGGGGGCGGTACAGGTCTTACGTTCTCAATGTGCGGCTTTTCGGAGCCCCCACAGACGCGAAGCCCCCGGTTGTTCCCCCGTGACCGGGGGCTTCGTCCTGTGCTCGCGGCGCCCTTCCGGCGCCTTCTTTCTCACCCTGGGTCACGGCGCCCCTCCGGCCCGCGGCACCCTTCGTCGGATACTCACCGCACAGGTACGATGCCTCTCGGTGCGGTCAATTCCCGTCCACGGCACAGCGATTCGGCGCGCTTTCGGCGGCGGGACATCCTGGGGGCACGTTTGTGGGGGACCTGATGGACTTCGGTACGCAGGGCGCGCAGGCCCCGGCCGACCTCGCCTGGCTGCGGGGCGTGGACGCCTACACGATGGGCGCGTATCCGCAGGCCGAGGAAGAATTCCGGGCGGCCGTGGGCCAGGACCCCGGCATGGCGGACGCCTGGCTCGGGCTGCACGCCCTGCGCGTCGACACCGCCTCGGCGCTGCTGCACATGCACCGCCACCGCGACCGCTTCGGCGAACAGCGCACCCGCTACCGGCGCACGCTCAACTCCTGGTACTGGCTGGGCTGGTGGGTGCAACCGGTGCTGGAGAGCCCGCGCGACCTGCTCCTCGCGCACGCCTCGCACTGGCTGGACGGCCGCCATGTCGCGGAGCTGGACCGGGCACTGGCCGCGCTGCCACCGGTGGAGACCGATCCCCAGGTCCGCTTCCTGCACGCCTGCCGCTCCTACCTGGTCAAGGACTGGGAACAGCTCGTGCGCCACACCGAGCAGCTGATCGACGACCCCCTGCTGGGCATCGAGGCGGGGCTGTTCGGCGGAATGGCCCGGGTGCGCCTTGAGATGTACGGGCAGGCGGAGCCGATGCTCGCGACGGCCCTGATGCGCTGCCGCAGCGAGCAGCCGCAGCGCAAGGAGCTGCGCTACTGGCTGGCCCGCGCCCACGAGGGCACCGGCCGCAGCGCCGCCGCCCTCCCCCTCTACCGCGCCGTGCACCGCATCGACCCGGCCTTCATGGACACCTCCGCGCGCCTGGCGGCCATCGCGGACTACGACGGGCTCGACGGCTCCGAGGACGTGCCCGGTCTCGCCTCCGTGTCCCTGACCGGTGTGGAGGCGGACGCGTTCTGCACGGAGGGCGCCCCGCCGCCGGGCGCCGACCAGGCGGCGGACGGGCGGGAGCTGCCGCCCGGCGGAGAACCGCAGGACGTGCCCGGTGCCGGGAGCCCGCCGCTGCCCGGCACGGTGCGGGCGAAGTCGTCGGCGCAGCCGTTCCCGGCCGGGCCCAGCGACCCGGCGCTGCTGGCCGAGGCGCTGGCCGAGCTGGAGCGGATGGTCGGCCTGGAGCCGGTGAAGCGGCAGGTCAAGGCCCTCTCGGCGCAGCTCAACATGGCGCGCCTCCGGGCGGGCCAGGGGCTGCCCGTACAGCCGCCGAAGCGGCACTTCGTGTTCTCCGGACCGTCCGGTACGGGCAAGACGACCGTGGCCCGCATCCTGGGCCGGGTCTTCTACGCGCTGGGCCTGCTCGGCGGCGACCACCTGGTGGAGGCGCAACGCGCGGATCTGGTCGGTGAGTTCCTGGGCCAAACCGCCGTGAAGGCGAACGAGCTGATCGATTCGGCGCTGGGCGGGGTGCTGTTCGTGGACGAGGCGTACAGCCTGTCCAACACCGGCTACAGCAAGGGCGACGCGTACGGCGACGAGGCGCTTCAGGTGCTGCTCAAGCGGGCCGAGGACAACCGGGACCACCTGGTCGTCATCCTGGCCGGCTATCCGGAGGGCATGGACCGGCTGCTGTCCACCAATCCCGGGCTCTCCTCCCGCTTCACCACCCGGGTGGACTTCCCGAGCTACCGCCCGCTGGAGCTCACCGCGATCGGCGAGGTGCTGGCCGCCGAGAACGGCGACGTGTGGGACGAGGAATCGCTGGAGGAGCTGCGCTCGATCAGCGGCCACGTGGTGGACCAGGGCTGGCTGGACGAGCTGGGCAACGGCCGCTTCCTGCGGACCCTGTACGAGAAGAGCTGCGCCTATCGCGATCTCCGGCTCTCCGGCTGCACGACGATGCCGAGCCGGGACGACCTGGCCACGCTGCGGCTGCCGGACCTGATGCAGGCGTACGGCGAGGTCCTGTCCGGGCGCGGTCCGGTAGGCCGGGGGCAGCAGGAGCCGCCGGGCATGTGAAGCGGTGCCGCCCGCCACCGGAGACGCGGTGACGGGCGGCACGGACGGACGCGGGGCTCAGCCCACCAGGGGGTGTCTTGTCGCTCAGGGTCGGATCAGGCCGCGGCGTCTGGTGCGGTGCATCGCAAGGCGCCGCAGCGTCTCGATAGCGGAGCTATTGGGGCGTTTCGGCAACGCCGCGAGGTGCCGTGCCAGGCGTCGCGGACCCGGCCATGATCGGCAAGACACCCCCTAGGGCCCCCGCCCCGTCCGGGTCCGTCGTCCGCTCCTCCGTCCGGCGCGGCTCCGCCACCCGGTGCGCGGGGTCGCGGACCTCACCGACCAGCGTCTCCAGGACGTCCTCCATCGCGACCAGGCCGAGCACCCGGCCGGAGGCGTCCGCGACCTGGGCGAGGTGCGTGGCGGCGCGGCGCATCACGGTGAGGGCGTCGTCCAGCGGGAGTTCGGCCCGGACGGTGGCCATCGGGCGCCACAGCTGCTGCGGCACCGCGCGCTCCCGGTCCTCCAGGTCGAGGACGTCCTTGACGTGCAGGTAGCCCATGAAGGGCCCGCCGCCCTCGGCGCAGACCGGGAAGCGCGAGAAGCCCGTGCGGACCGTCAGCTCCTCGATGCGGCGCGGGGTGACCGAGGGGTCCACGGTCACCAGGGCCGCCCGGCGCAGCAGGACGTCGGTGACGGGGCGGCTGCCCAGTTCCAGCGCGTCCTCCAGGCGTTCCTGCGCCTCGGGTTCGATGAGACCGGCCTGCCCGGAGTCCTCGACGAGGCGGTTGAGCTGCTCGCTCGTGAAGACGGCCTCCACCTCGTCCTTCGGTTCGACGCCGAAGAGGCGGAGCACCAGCCGGGCGCAGGCGCCGAGCGCGGCGGTGACCGGGCGGCAGAGCCGGGCGAAGCCGACGAGGCCGGGGCTCAGCCAGAGCGCGGTCTTCTCGGGCGCGGCCATCGCCAGGTTCTTCGGGACCATCTCGCCGATGACGAGGTGGAGGAAGACGACGAGGGCGAGCGCGAGGACGTAGCCGAGCGGGTGGATCAGCCCCTCGGGCAGGTGCACGGCGGCGAACACCGGCTCCAGGAGGTGGGCGACGGTGGGTTCGGCGACGGCTCCGAGGGTCAGGGAGCAGACGGTGATGCCGAACTGGGCCGCCGCCATCATCTGCGGCAGGTTCTCCAGGCCGTACAGCACCTGGCGGGCACGGCCGGAACCGGCCGCGGCGAGGGGTTCGATCTGGCTGCGGCGTACGGAGACGAGCGAGAACTCCGCGCCGACGAAGAAGCCGTTCGCCAGGACCAGGAGTCCGGCGAAGACCAGCTGGACGAGGCTCATCGCGCCGCCTCCAGGACCGCGGGCTCCGAGGCGTCCGCGCCGGCGGCGCCGGCCGTCCGGACGAAGCGGACCTTCTCGGCCCGGTAGTGGCCGACCTGGCGGACGGCGATCCGCCAGCCGGGGAGTTCGGCCCGGTCGCCGGGGGCGGGGATGCGGCCCAGCAGGTCGGCGACGAGTCCGGCGACCGTCTCGTACGGGCCGTCGGGCACGTCGAGTCCTATGCGGCGCAGGGTGAGGACCCGGCAGCTGCCCTCGGCGTCCCAGGCGGGGCTGCCGTCCTCGGGCGGGGCGGGGGCCAGCTCGGGGCGGTCGGCGCCCTCGGCGTCGTGCTCGTCGCGGACCTCGCCGACCAGCTCCTCGATGATGTCCTCCAGGGTGACGACCCCGGCGGTGCCGCCGTACTCGTCGACGACGACGGCGATCGGCTGCTCCTTGCGCAGCCGCTGGAGGAGCTGTTCGACGGGCAGCGTCTCGGGCACCAGGAGCGGCGGCACGGCGATCCGGCCTGCCGTGGTACGCAGCCGGTCGGGGGCCGGGACGGCCAGGGCGTCCTTCAGGTGGATCATGCCGACGACCTCGTCGATGCGCTCCCGGTAGACGGGGAAGCGGGACAGGCCGGTGGCGCGGGTGAGGTTGAGGACGTCCTCCGCGGTGGCGGAGGTCTGCAGGGCGCTGACCTTCACGCGCGGGGTCATGACGTGCTGGGCGGTGAGCCCGGCGAGCGACAGGGTCCGCACGAAGAGATCGGCGGTGTCCTGTTCGAGGGTGCCCGCCTCGGCGGAGTGCCGGGCGAGGGAGACCAGCTCCCCGGGGGTGCGGGCGGAGGCCAGCTCCTCGGTGGGCTCGACGCCGAGGAGGCGTACGAGGCGGTTGGCCGCGGTGTTCAGGGCCCCGATGACCGGCCGGAAGAGGCGGGTGAAGCGGGCCTGGGGTCCGGCGACGAACCGGGCCACGGTCAGCGGGCGGGAGACCGCCCAGTTCTTCGGGACGAGTTCGCCGATGACCATCTGGACGGCCGCCGCGAGCAGCATGCCGGTCACCACGCTGACGGTGGGGACGGCGCCGTCGGGCAGCCCGGTCAGGGCGAGGGGTCCGTCCAGCAGCTGGGCGAGCGCCGGTTCGGCGAGCATGCCGACCACCAGGGAGGTGATGGTGATGCCGAGCTGGGTGCCGGAGAGCTGGAAGGAGAGCTCGCGCAGGGCGTCGGTGACGGTGCGGGCCCGCCGGTCGCCCTCGGAGGCGGCGCGCTCGGCGTCCGCGCGTTCCACGGTGACCAGACCGAATTCGGCCGCCACGAAGAAGCCGTTGGCGAGGATGAGAAGGAATGCCGCGCTGAGCAGCAAGAGGGGGGTTGTCATGCCGCCGCCTCCGCGGAGGGGGCGGCGCAGGTACTACCGGACGATCCGTCCATTGCTGGAGGGAGTCACTCCTCGGGTCGCAGGAAAATCCCCGCCGGCCACGCGGGCCTTCGGGCGGGGCGGGGCGCACACGGGGCGCCACCGCCCTCCAGAGTAATCAACGGGAGGCCCTGCGGGGCAGGGGGCTCAGCCGTTGTTGTCGGTGCCGGTGCCGTGGTTCTCGGCGAGGGCGCGCAGGGCCCGGGCGTCCTGGATGGCCCGCTGCTTGGCGATGCCGGGCTGGATGCCGAGTGCGGGCATGCTGGTGCCGTCGCTGAGGTCGAGGAAGACCCAGGGGTCGCCCACCCGCAGGTTGACGCGGACGATCTCGGCCCAGGAGAGGCGGCGGCTGCGCGTGAGGTTGACCACCGTCACGCCCTCCTCGTCCGCGACCACCTTGGGGCGGCTGAGCAGCGCCAGGACGCCGAAGAAGAGCAGCGCGGTGAAGACGAAGCTGACCCGCTCGCCCCCGCTGAGCTGTTCGAGGGTGAAGGCGACGACGGTGATGACGGCGAACATCACCGCGCCGACGGTCAGCAGGACCACCCGGGTGCGGGTCGGCCGGAAGGTGACCGGCAGGGCCGGCGGGCCGGGCGGGGGCGTGGGGGCTGACATCGTGCTCTTCTTCCGTCTCCCGCCGTCAGAGACGGCAGGCGTGGATCGCGGTGGTGAGGATGGCGCGGGCGCCGAGGTCGTACAGGTCGTCCATGATCCGCTGCGCCTCGGCGGCGGCGACCATCGAGCGGACGGCGACCCAGCCCTCGTGGTGCAGCGGGGAGATGGTCGGCGACTCCAGGCCCGGCGTGAGGGCGACGGCGCGCTCCAGGTGCTCGACGCGGCAGTCGTAGTCCATCATCACGTAGCTGCGGGCCACCAGGACGCCCTGGAGGCGGCGCAGGAACTGCTGGACCTTGGGCTCGTCGGCGGGGGCGCCGGTGCGCCGGATGACGACGGCCTCGGAGGTCATGATGGGCTCGCCGATGACGTCGAGGCCGGCGTTGCGCAGGCTGGTGCCGGTCTCCACGACGTCCGCGATGACCTGGGCGACGCCGAGTTCGATGGCGGTCTCGACGGCCCCGTCGAGGTGGACGACGGAGGCGTTGACACCGGCTTCGGCGAGGTGCTTGGCGACGATGCCCTCGTAGGAGGTGGCGATCGTGAGGCCGTCGAAGTCCTCGGGGCCCGCGACGGTCCCGGGCTTGGTGGCGTAACGGAAGGTGGAGCGGGCGAAGCCAAGCTGGAGGATCTCCTCGGCCTCGGCGCCGGAGTCCAGGAGCAGGTCGCGGCCGGTGATGCCGATGTCGAGGCGGCCCGAGCTGACGTAGATCGCGATGTCGCGGGGGCGCAGGTAGAAGAACTCGACCTCGTTGGCGGGGTCCACCAGGACGAGTTCCTTGGACTCCTTGCGCTGCTTGTAGCCCGCCTCATGGAGCATCGCCATCGCAGGCCCGGAGATAGCACCCTTGTTGGGGACGGCGATGCGCAGCATGAGGTCGGGTTTCCTTTGCGAAGGGTGTGGCGGGATGACGTACGGGAGGGTGCGGGGCCTGGCTCAGAGGTGGGCGTAGACGTCGTCCAGGGAGATCCCGCGCGCGACCATCATCACCTGGACGTGGTACAGCAGCTGCGAGATCTCCTCGGCGGCGGCGTCCTTGCTCTCGTGCTCGGCGGCCATCCAGACTTCGGCGGCCTCCTCGACGACCTTCTTGCCGATGGCATGGACCCCCTTCTCCACGAGTTCGGCGGTGCGGGAGGTGGAGGGGTCGCCGTTGGCGGCCTTGAGCTGCAGCTCGGCGAAGAGCTCTTCGAAGGTTTTGTTCGCCATGATGTGCTCAGAATACGGGGTGCCGCGCCCGCACTCAGCGCCAGGGTTCGCTGACCGAGCGCAGTGTGGCGGCGGTGGCGACCGCGGCGGTGACCGCTTCGTGCCCCTTGTCCTCGTTGGACCCGTCGAGACCGGCGCGGTCGAGCGCCTGCTCCTCGTTGTCGCACGTGAGTACGCCGAAGCCGACCGGGACACCGGTGTCGACGGCGACCTGGGTCAGGCCGTTGGTGACGCCGTGGGACACGTATTCGAAGTGCGGGGTGCCGCCGCGGATGATCACACCGAGGGCGACGATCGCGTCGTACCCGCGCCCGGCCAGCACCTTCGCGACGACGGGGAGCTCGAAGCTGCCCGGGACCCGCAGCAGGGTCGGCTCGTCGATGCCCAGCTCGTGCAGGGCGCGCAGGGCGCCGTCGACGAGCCCGTCCATGACCTTCTCGTGCCACTGCGCGGCGACGACCGCCACACGGAGGTCGCCGCAGTTGCGTACGGACAGTTCGGGTGCGCCCTTGCCGCTCATGTCTCTCCTGGGTTCTCTGTACGGGAGTGCTGCTCTACTGGTTGCCGCAGGCGGACGCGGGGACCGCGTCGAGCCAGGGCAGGTCGTGTCCCATGCGGTCGCGCTTGGTGCGCAGGTACCGCAGGTTGTGCTCGCCGGCCTGGACGGGCATCGGCTCGCGCCCGGTGACGGTCAGTCCGTGCCGGGTGAGCGCGGCGGTCTTGTCCGGGTTGTTCGTCATCAGGCGCAGGCTGCGCACGCCGAGGTCCGCGAGGATCTGTGCGCCCGCCGCGTAGTCCCGGGCGTCGGCGGGCAGGCCGAGCTCCAGGTTGGCGTCGAGCGTGTCGATGCCGCGCTCCTGGAGCTCGTACGCGCGGAGCTTGGAGAGCAGGCCGATCCCCCGGCCCTCGTGGCCGCGCAGATAGACGACGACGCCGCGCCCCTCGTCCGTGATCCGCTCCATGGAGGCGTGCAGCTGGGGGCCGCAGTCGCAGCGCTCGGAGGCGAAGATGTCGCCGGTCAGGCATTCGGAGTGGACCCGGACCAGGACGTCGTCGCCGTCCCCGAGGTCGCCGTGGACCAGTGCGACGTGTTCGACGCCGTCCACGGTGGAGCGGTAGCCGTACGCGGTGAACGCGCCGAAGCGGGTGGGGAGCCGGACCTCGGCCTCGCGGCGGACGGTGGGCTCACTGCTGCGGCGGTACGCGATCAGGTCCTCGATGGAGATGATCGTGAGGCCGTGCTTGCGGGCGAACGGCACCAGCTGGGGGAGCCGCAGCATGACCCCGTCCTCGCCCGCGATCTCGACGATCGCCCCGGCGGGCCGGAGTCCGGCGAGCCGGGCGAGGTCGACGGCGGCCTCGGTGTGGCCGTTGCGCACGAGGACCCCGCCGGAGCGGGCGCGCAGCGGGAAGACGTGACCGGGGCGCACGAAGTCGCCGGGGCCCGCCACGCCGCCGGCGAGCAGCCGGAGCGTGGTGGCGCGGTCGGCGGCGGAGATGCCGGTGGAGACGCCGTGGGCGGCGGTGGCGTCCACGGAGACGGTGAAGGCGGTCTTCATCGACTCGGTGTTGTGGTCCACCATCTGGGGCAGTTCGAGCCGTTCCAGCTCGTCGCTCTCCATGGGCGCGCAGATCAGTCCGCGGCACTCGCTCATCATGAACGCGACGATCTCGGGGGTGGCCTTCTCGGCGGCGATGACGAGGTCGCCCTCGTTCTCGCGGTCCTCGTCGTCCACGACCACGACGGGCCTGCCCGCCGCGATGTCGCGGACGGCCTGCTCGACGGGGTCCAGGGCCAGGTCCTCGACGGGCTCTTCGTGGTCCCGGTGCAACCAGGCGGGCTGGGCAGTCATGCCGTGGCTCCTTCCAGAGCGGGTGTCCGCGTGCGCAGCCACCAGTCGCGCATGCCCCACAGGACGAGGGCGCCGTAGACGACGTAGATGAGTCCGGAGAAGGCGAGTCCGCTGTGGAAGTTCAGCGGGACGCCGACGAGGTCGACCAGGAGCCAGGCGAACCAGAACTCGACCATGCCGCGCGCCTGGGCGAGCATCGCGACCAGCGTGCCCGCGAAGATGTACGCGTCCGCCCACGGGCTCCAGGAGAGCGAGGGGAAGGCGGTGAACAGGCCGCCGACCGCGAGGGTGCCGAGGGCCGCCCCGCCGACCAGGTAGCCGCGTTCGCGCCAGGTGGCGAACCGGACCGCAATGGAGCCGTCCTGCGCCCGCTGCCGGCCCCGGGTCCACTGCTGCCAGCCCCAGACGGCGACCGCGATGACGATGACCTGCTTGCCGACGCTGCCCGCCTGCTGGACGGAGACGTTGGCGGCGACCAGCACCACGCCGGACAGGAGCTGGGCGGGCCAGGTCCACACCGAGCGCAGCCAGCCGAGCGCCAGGGCGATCAGGCCGACGGTGTTGCCGATCATGTCGGACCAGATGATGTGCTGGTCGAGGACGGTGAACGCCTCGGAGTTCAGCCAGTTCAGCGCGCTCACTTCGCGCCCTCCAGAAGTCGCTCGACGTACTTCGCGATGACGTCCACTTCGAGGTTGACCGGGTCGCCGGGCCCCTTGATGCCGAGCGTGGTCAGCGCCAGGGTGGTGGGGATGAGGCTGATGGTGAAGTAGTCGGGTCCGGCGTCCACCACGGTCAGGCTGACGCCGTCGACGGTGATCGAGCCCTTCTCCACCACGTAGCGGGTGAGGGCGGCCGGGAGCGAGATCTTGACGATCTCCCAGTTCTCGGAGGGCCGGCGCTCCAGGATGCGGCCGGTGCCGTCGACGTGGCCCTGGACGATGTGGCCGCCGAGGCGTCCGCCGAGCGCCATGGGGCGTTCGAGGTTGACGCGGGAGCCGGTGGTCAGGGCGCCGAGGCTGGAGCGGTTCAGCGTCTCGGCCATCACGTCGGCGGTGAACTCGTGCTCGCCGAGGTCCACGACGGTCAGGCAGACGCCGTTGACGGCGATGGAGTCCCCGTGCTTGGCGCCCTCGGTGACGACGGGTCCGCGCAGGCGGAAGCGGGAGGCGTCGTCCAGTTGCTCGACGGCGGTGACCTCGCCCAGTTCTTCGACGATTCCGGTGAACATTCAGTTCTCCTTCCGGGCGCGGCCGGGGACGGCGGTGACGCGCAGATCGGGGCCGATGCGGACGGTCTCCGTCACGTCGAGGCGCAACGCCTCGGTGATCGTGGAGATTCCGGCGTCGGCGAGGGCGGCGGGGCCCGCGCCGATGAGGACGGGTGCGAGATAGCCGACGACCTTGTCGACGAGTCCCGCGGCGACGAAGGCGCCGGCCAGGACCGGGCCGCCTTCGAGGAGTACGGAGCGCACTCCGCGCTCGTGGAGGGCGGCGAGCAGGGCGGCCGGGTCGAGACCGGGGCCCCCGGCCGCGCGGGGCAGCCGCAGGACCACCTCGTCGGGCAGGTGGCCGGTGTCCGCGTCGTCGGCGACCGCGACCAGGGTGGGCGCGGTGGCGTCGAGGACCCGGGCGCCGGGCCGTACGGCGGTGGCGCGGGTGTCCAGGACGACGCGCAGGGGCTGGACCGCGCCGTCGATGCCGCGCACCCCGAGCTGGGGGTCGTCGGCGCGGGCGGTGCCGGAGCCGACGAGGACCGCGTCGGCCTCGGCGCGCAGCCGGTGCACGTCGGCGCGGGACTCGGCGGAGCTGATCCAGCGGCTGGTGCCGTCGGCGGCGGCGACCCGGCCGTCCAGGCTCGCCGCGTACTTCCAGGTGACGTGCGGGCGGCCGCGGCGGACGGAGGTGAGCCAGGCGGCGTTGCCCGCCTCGGCCTCGTCGGCGAGGAGGCCGGCCTCGGCCCGGACACCGGCGGCGCGGAGCGTGTCGGCGCCTCCGGTGGCCTGCGGGTTCGGGTCGCCGACCGCGTACACGACACGGGCGATCCCGGCCTCGATGAGCGCCCGGGCGCAGGGGCCGGTGCGGCCGGTGTGGTTACAGGGTTCGAGGGTGACGTAGGCGGTCCCGCCGCGGGCCCGGTCGCCGGCCGCGCGCAGGGCGTGGATCTCGGCGTGCGGGCCGCCGGCGCGCTGGTGGAAGCCCTCGCCGGCGGTCGCTCCGGCGGCGTCGAGGACGACGCATCCCACGACCGGGTTGGGGCTGGTGGAGCCGAGGCCGCGGGCGGCGAGCGCGATCGCTCGGCGCATGGCGGTGATGTCGGCTGCGGTGTCCACCGGGTCCTCCTGCCTCTTCGGGCACGGACTCCGGGGCCTGTCGATGACGACAGAAGAAGCGGAACGCACGACGGGGACGCCTGAAGCCGGAAAACACGGAGGGGTCCGGTGATCCGGAACCTCCGCCGACGGCGGCGTACCCGCGAAACGGCCCGCCGCGCACTGCCTCCCATCCGGACTTTAACCGTCGGTCCAGGAATTTCACCTGGTCAACCGGCCGCTGGATGCGGACGGGTCGCGGACTGTAACCGCCGGTTCGGAATTGCACCGACCCCGGAGTGCGCTGCTGCTGGTACACGATCAGTGTGCCACGACCCGGCGGGGGCCAACCGGGTGAACGCTGTGGAGTGGCTCACAGACAGCACGTGACAAGAACTCTTTCGGACATCCGCACGGAAAGTCCCGCGATTGGTCCAGACCTATTGACGCACTGGTCTAGTCCTCTTAATCTCTGCGTCACCTCCGAGGAGCGGTTCCGCGGTGTGCGCACGCCCGGGACCAGGCACGACCCGCCCCCCTTTGTTCAGTTGTGTTCTGCCGACCTCCCCAGGAGGAACCGAACGTGCTGTCCCCCACCCGTGCGAGAGCGTCGCTCCTCGCCGCCGGCGCAGGCATCGCCGCGCTGCTGATCGGCTCGCTCTCCGCGACCCCCTCACAAGCCGCCGACCAGGAGTCCTGTCGCCCCGACGGGCTCTACGAGACGCCGGGCGTCTCCGTCCCCTACTGCTCCGTGTACGACTCCGAGGGCCGCGAGAAGATGGGCGCCGACCACCCCCGGCGCGTCATCGGCTACTTCACCAACTGGCGGACGGGCAAGGACGGCAAGCCCGCCTACCTGGCCTCCGACATCCCCTGGGACAAGGTCACCCACCTCAACTACGCCTTCGCCCACGTCGACGGGTCGAACAAGCTCTCCGTGGGCGCGGACGGGCCGGAGAACGCCTCCACCGGGATGACCTGGCCGGGCGTCAAGGGCGCCGAAATGGACCCGGACCTCCCCTACAAGGGCCATTTCAACCTGCTCAGCAAGTTCAAGAAGCAGTACCCGAACGTGAAGACGATGGTCTCCGTCGGCGGCTGGGCCGAGACCGGCGGCTACTTCGGCGACGACGGCGAGCGGGTCGGCTCGGGCGGCTTCTACTCGATGGCCACCAACGCCGACGGCTCGGTCAACCAGGCCGGGATCGACACGTTCGCGAACTCGGCGGTCGACTTCATCCGGAAGTACGGCTTCAACGGCGTCGACATCGACTACGAGTACCCGACCACGATGAAGGACGCGGGCAACCCGCTGGACTGGACGCTGTCCAACGCCCGCCGCGCCGGTCTGGTCAAGGGCTACGCCGCGCTGATGAAGACCCTGCGCGAGAAGCTGGACCGGGCGTCCGCCGCCGACGGCCACCACTACCTGCTCAGCGTCGCGGCCCCCTCCTCGGGCTACCTGCTGCGCGGCATGGAGACGTTCCAGGTCCAGAAGTACCTGGACTACGTCAACATCATGTCGTACGACCTGCACGGCGCCTGGAACGAGTACGTCGGTCCGAACGCCGCGCTCTACGACGACGGCAAGGACGCGGAACTCGCCCAGGCGAGCGTCTACTCGACCTCGCAGTACGGCGGCACCGGCTACCTGAACACGGACTGGGCCTACCACTACTTCCGCGGTTCGATGCCGTCCGGCCGCATCAACATCGGCCTGCCGTACTACACCCGCGGCTTCAAGAACGTGCAGGGCGGCACCAACGGCCTGTGGGGCAAGGCGGCTTCGACCGACTGCCCGGCCGGTGCGGGGCTGACCAAGTGCGGTGACGGTGCCGTCGGCATCGACAACCTCTGGCACGACCTGGACACCAACGGCAAGGAGTCGCCGGCCGGGTCCAACCCGATGTGGCACGCCAAGAACCTGGAGAAGGGCATCGTCGGCGACTACGTCACGGACTACGGGTTCCCCGCGGACACGAAGCTGACCGGCACCTACGTCCGCAACTACGACTCGACGCTGGTCGCGCCGTGGCTGTGGAACGCCGACAAGAAGGTCTTCCTCTCCACCGAGGACGAACAGTCCGTACAGGCCAAGGCGGACTACGTGGCCGACAAGGGCATCGGCGGCACGATGATCTGGGAGCTGGCCGGCGACTACGGCTGGAACGCGGACAAGGGTCAATACGAGCCCGGCTCCACGCTCACCTCGACCATGTACGACACCTTCAAGAAGGCCGCCCCGTACGGGGCGAAGCGCTCCACGATCGACCTGCCGACGCAGGCGCTGGACATCGACGTCTCCTTCGGCCAGTTCCCGCTGGGCGACTCCAACTACCCGATCAGCCCCAAGCTGACGATCACCAACCACACGAAGGCGACGCTGCCGGGCGGTACGGAGTTCCAGTTCGACTACTCCACCTCGGCGCCCGCCAACGCCAAGGACCAGTCGGGCTTCGGCACCACGATCGTGCGCAGTGACCACACGGCCGCGAACAACGTCGGCGGGCTGAAGGGCGACTACAACCGCGTCTCGCTGAAGCTGCCGTCCTGGCAGAGCCTGGCGCCCGGCGCGTCGGTCCAGGTCGACTTCGTGTACTACCTGCCGACGTCCACCCCGTCCAACTGGACGGTGACCTTCGGCGGCAAGTCCTACGCGCTGGCGGCGGACCTGGCCCGGGGCACGACCCTGGTCGAGCCGGACACGGGCTCGACCCCGGCACCCGACCCGTCCGGCTCCACCGGCCCGAGCCCCGACCCGTCGGGCGGCACGTGCACGGCTGCGGCGTGGAGCGCGAGCACGGAGTACGGCACCGGTTCGACGGTGAGCCAGGACGGCCACCAGTGGAAGGCGAAGTGGTGGACGAAGGGCGAGAAGCCCGGCACCACGGGTGAATGGGGCGTCTGGCAGGACCTCGGCGCCTGCTGAACCCCGGGGCGGGGCCGCGCGGCCCCGCCCCGTACCGACCAAGCCCGTCCGGCGATCGAGGACGGAACCGGCAGCGCCGGTCCGGGGCCACCCGCGAGGGCCCCGGGCCGGGACCGGGATCAGGCGCCCGTCGCGAACAGCGCGTCCTGCGCCGCGTCGCGCGCCGCGAGCAGCGCCCCCCGGCGGACCGCCGTGCCGCCCAGCAGCCCCGCCCGCACCCCGGTGCGCAGCGGGGACATCGCCTCCAGCCGCTCCTCGACGCGGGCGGCCAGCACCTGGCCCCCCGCGTGGCCCACCTCGCCGGAGAGCAGGACGAGCCCCGGATCGAGCACCGAGGCCACCGCCGCGGCGCCCAGCGCGATGCGGTCGGCCAGGGCGCCGAGGAAGCCCTCGCTGTCGCCCTCCCCCGCGAGCGCCGCCCGGACGGCCGCCGCCGCACCGGGTTCCTGGCCCTCCCCCGCCACGGCGATCCCGTACCCGGCGGCCAGCTCGCACAGCGGCACCGAGGCGGCCAGCGAGTGGAATCCCCCCTCGCAGTTGACGGCCGAGGGCGTGCCCGCCGTGCCCGGGACCGGCAGGAAGCCGAGTTCGCCCGCCCCGCCCGAGGCCCCCCGGCGCACCTTGCCGTCGAGCATGACCGCCGCCCCCACCCCGTGGCCCAGCCAGAGCAGGACGAACGTGTCGTGGTCGCGGGCCGCGCCGACACGGTGCTCGGCGACGGCCGCGAGGTTCGTCTCGTTCTCGACCAGCACCGTCGCCGGCAGCCGCTCCTGCAGCGCCCGGACCAGACTGCGGTGCCAGGACGGCAGACCGGTGCTGTCCCGGAGCTCCCCCGTGACCGGGTCGATCAGCCCGGGCGCGCCGATGCCGACGCTGTGCAGGGGGGCGCTCCCCGCGCTGCGGACGGTGCTCGTCAGCAGGGCGACGGCCTGTTCCACGGCGTCCTCCTCCGCCTCACCGACGGGCAGCGTCGCCTCGGCCAGGGTCGCGCCCAGCAGATCGGCGACGACGACGGCGACGCTGTCGGTGCGCACGTCGAGCCCGGCCAGCAGCGCGCGGTCCGCGACGATGCCGTAGAGCCGGGCGTTGGGCCCCCGGCGGTCGGCCCCGGTCTCGCCGACGACATGGATCAGGCCCGCGCCCCGGAGGCGTTCCACGAGGTCCGCGACGGTGGGCCGGGAGAGCCCGGTCAGGGTCTTCAACTGCGTGGCCGTCAGGGGGCCGTCCTGCTGGAGGAGCCGCAGGGCGAGCCGGTCGTTGATGGCCCGGGCGGTGCTCGGTGATGCGGGCATGCCGGAATCCTTCCAGATCACCGCCGGACCGGAGACGTACGGGCGGTCTATTTATCAGGCAGGGTTCCTGATAGTTTATCGCCCGCATCGTGGAACAGGACTTCAGGGGAGGGACGGCGGTATGACAGCCACATCCACGGCTACGGTCTTCGGCACCAAGGAGGTGCGGCGGGCCAGGTACGCCATCGCGTCCGTCTTCACCGTGCACGGGGCGGTGACCGGCAGTTTCGCCACCCGGGTCCCCTGGATCCAGGACCATGCGGGCGTGAGCGCGGGCCAGCTGGGCCTCGCGCTGGCCTTCCCCGCGATCGGCGCGTCGGTCGCGATGCCGCTGGCCGGCGCGGTGAGCCACCGCTTCGGCGCGCGGACCGCCCTGCGTGGGCTGCTCAGCCTGTGGACGCTGGCGCTGGTCCTCCCGGCCCTGGCGCCCAATCTGCTCACCCTGTGCGCGGCACTGTTCGTGTACGGAGCCTCGTCCGGCATGTCCGACGTGGCGATGAACGCGCTCGGGGTCGAGGTGGAGAACCGTCTCGACAAGTCGATCATGTCCGGACTGCACGGCATGTGGAGCGTGGGCGCCCTGCTGGGCTCGGCGGCGGGCACGGTGGCCGCCCACGCGGGCACGGACGCCCGGCTGCACCACGTGACGGCCGCCGTGCTGCTGACCCTGCTCGGCCTCACCGCCTGCCAGTGGGTGTTCGACCTGCGCAGCCGGCCGGACGAGGAGCCGCCGCCGCGCTTCGCGCTCCCGCCGAAGTCGGCCCTGATCATCGGCGCGGTGGGCTTCTGCGCGGTCTTCGCCGAGGGGGCCAGCCTCGACTGGTCGGCGGTCTACCTCCGCGACACGCTGGACAGCTCGGCCGGTCTCGCGGCGGTGGCCACCACCGCGTTCGCGCTGACGATGGCGGTCGCCCGGATCGCCGGGGACCGGGTGGTCGACCGCTTCGGCGCGGTGCGCACCGTACGGGCCGGGGGCGTCCTGGCCACGGCCGGCGGGGTCCTGGTCGTCACCGCCCCGCACGTGGCCCTCGCGATGTGCGGCTTCGGGCTGATGGGGCTCGGCATCGCCGTGGTGGTCCCGCTCGCCTTCGCGGCGGCCGGGCGCAGCGGGCCCAAGCCGGCCCAGGCCATCGCGGGCGTCGCGACGATCACGTACACCTCCGGCCTCATCGCCCCGTCGGCCATCGGTTCGCTGGCCGAGGCCACCTCGCTGGTCGTGTCCTTCGGCCTGGTGTCGGTGCTGGCGTTCGGCCTGGTCCTGGGGGCAGGGGTGCTGCGGGCCGGTGACCGCAAGCCTGCGTCCCGGGGCGCGGCAGTACCGGACACGGCGGCGGGCAGCCCCGGCGCCTGACCCTTTCCGGAAGCCACCGCACCGGAGAAACGGAACGGGTGGGTCCGGGCGGGGCGCGCGGGCCGGGCACCACTACCATGGCGCTGATCTTTTCCGCGATGAGCGCCGTGCCCGGACGGCACGGGCTCACGCACCTACACACAGGGAGCAACCATGGGCCTCGGCGTGCGCTGGACCTTGCACGGCGACGGGAAGACGCCCGCACCCGGAGCGGTGGTCCGCCCCGACGAGCGGCTCTCCTGGCCCCGCACCTTCGGGCTCGGCGCGCAGCACGTGGTCGCCATGTTCGGCGCCTCGTTCGTCTCGCCGGTCCTGATGGGGCTCGACCCCAACCTGGCGATCATGATGTCGGGTGTCGCGACGGCCATTTTCCTGCTGGCGACCCGCGGCCAGGTGCCGAGCTATCTGGGCTGTTCGCTCTCGTTCGTCGGGGTCGCCGCGACGATCCGGGCGAGCGGCGGCGACAGCGCGGTGGTGACCGGCGCGGTCTTCGTGGTCGGCGTGGTGCTGTTCCTGGCCGGGCTCGCGGTGCAGCGGTTCGGCGCCCGGATCATCCACGCGGCGATGCCGCCCGTGGTCACGGGCGCGGTGGTCATGCTCATCGGGTTCAACCTGGCGCCGGTGACCGCGTCGACGTACTGGCCGCAGGACCAGTGGACGGCCCTCCTCGTGATGCTGTTCACCGGTCTGGCCGTGGTGTGCCTGCGCGGCTTCTTCTCGCGGATCGCGATCTTCCTGGGGCTGGTCTTCGGTTACGTCCTGTCCTGGCTGCTCGACCTGGTCTTCGGGAAGATCCACTCCCCGGCCGGCGGCGCCGAGTCCGTGGACCACTGGCGACTGGACCTGTCGGGCGTCGGAAAGGCCGACTGGATCGGGCTGCCCTCGTTCCACGCGCCGAGCTTCGAGTGGTCGGCGATCCTGGTCGCCCTGCCCGTCGTCATCGCCCTGATCGCGGAGAACGCCGGGCACGTGAAGGCGGTCGGCGAGATGACCGGCCGCTCGCTGGACGGCAAGCTGGGCACGGCCATCGCGGCGGACGGCGCCGCCTCGATGCTGTCGACGGCGGTGGGCGGCCCGCCGAACACCACGTACTCCGAGAACATCGGCGTGATGGCCGCGACCCGGGTGTACTCCACCGCCGCCTACTGGGCCGCCGCCTGCTTCGCCCTCCTCTTCGGCCTCTGCCCGAAGTTCGGCGCGGTCGTGGCGGCGATCCCGGGCGGGGTGCTCGGCGGCATCACGGTCATCCTGTACGGCATGATCGGCCTGCTCGGCGCCCAGATCTGGCTGAACGCCAAGGTGGACCTGCGCAATCCGCTGAACCTGGTGCCGGCTGCGGCGGGCATCATCATCGGCGTCGGCGGGGTCAGCCTGAAGATCACGGACAACTTCGAGCTGAGCGGGATCGCCCTCGGCACGATCGTCGTGATCACCGGCTACCACGTGCTGCGCGCCTTCGCCCCGGCGCACCTGAAGACGCAGGAGCCGCTGCTCGACTCGGGGACGTCGGCGTACGACGAGGAGCCTCCGGCCACGCGTTCGTGACCGGGCCCGCTCAGTCCTCCGGGAGTTCGACCGGGGCCAGCTCGTCGAAGCGGTCGCCGGGGCCGGGGTTGGTCGCGTCGGTCGCGCCGCCGAAGTGGGTCATCACGCCCCACACGGCGTTCAGCGCGGTCTGCACGGCCCCCTCGGCCCAGCCGGCCGTCCACGAGATGTCGTCACCGGCCAGGAACAGGCCCCGCTTGTCGGCGGGCAGCCGGTCCTGCATGAAGTGGGTGAACAGGCGCCGCTGGTAGCGGTAGTGGCCGGGCAGGTTGGCCTTGAACGCGCCCATGAACCAGGGCTCGTTCTCCCAGGAGACGGTGACCGGGTTGCCGGTGATGTGGCTGCGGATGTCGACGTTCGGGTAGATCTCGCCGAGGGACTTCAGCATGACGTCCATCCGCTCGGTCGCCGAGAGCGGCAGCCACTTCAGACTGTCGTCGCACCAGGTGTACGAGAGACAGATGCTCGCCGGCCGGTCCGGCCCGTCGTCCAGCAGATAGGTGCCCCGGGTCATCCGGTCGGTCAGCGTCATCGACATCGTGTCGCGGCCGGTGGTCTCGTCCTTGTCCAGCCAGAACGGCCGGTCGACGGGCACGAACAGCTTGGACGACTCCATGTAGTGCGTGCGCTCCATCGCCGTCCAGTGGTCGATCGGGAAGAGCGCGTCGTCGCAGGCGATCTTGGAGAGCAGCAGCCACGACTGCCCGGTGAAGACGGCCGCCCGGAAGGTGCGGATGTCGCCGGAGGCGTCGGTGACGGTGATCCTGTTGCCGGCCGTGCGGTTGAGCCGGGTGACGGCCCCGCGCGGCTCGCCGCCGTGCAGCGAGGACAGCGAGGTGCCGAGCGGCCAGTGCGTGATCTTCCGCGGCTCCCGCTCCCACAGCCGCAGCGGAAGCTGCTGGCTGCCGCCGACGATGGAGCGGTGGTGGTCGTCCGCCTCGGTGTAGACGACGCGCAGGATCTCCAGGATGGAGTTGGGGAAGTCGGTGTCCCAGCCGCCGGTGCCGAAGCCGACCTGGCCGAAGATCTCGCGGTGCCGGAAGGACTTGAAGGCGTCGGAATCGCAGAGGAAGCCGTAGAAGGTCTGGTTGTCCAGCTTCTCGACCAGCCGGGACCAGATCTCCCTGATCCGGGGCACGTCGCGCTCGCGCATCGCCCGGTTCATGTCGGAGAAGTCGGCACCCTCCTCCAGGCAGCGGTTCCAGGCGTCCATCACATCGCGGTAGACCTGCGGGAGTTCGTCGATGGTCCTGGCGTAGTGGGACTCGCCCTTGAGGTCGACCACGGTCGAAGGGGTGGCCGAGCAGAGCGGGTTGGGGAACGGCTTCGTCTCCAGGCCCACGAGGTCGATGTAGTGCTGGAGGGCGGTCGAGGAGGGCGGGAAGCGCATCGCGCCCATCTCGGCGGTGAGCGGCTCGCCGTCGGTGGCGCAGCCCTCGAACTCGACGGTGCGCAGCCGTCCGCCGATGCGGTCGGCCTCGTAGACGACCGGCTTCAGGCCCATCTTCATCAGTTCGTACGCGGTGATGATGCCGGAGAGCCCGCCGCCGATGACGGCCACCTCGGTGCCGTGCTCGGTCGCCGGTATCTGGCCGAGGCCCGCCGGATGGGCGAGGAAGTCGTCGTACGCGTACGGGAAGTCCGGCCCGAACATCGTGATCGGCGGGGCAGCTTCCTCGGTGTGCTGGACGGCGGGGGGCACGGCGGTCATGGGGCGGGGGCTCCTTGGACGGAAGGGCGAAGACGCGGGACAGGGATGTACGGGCTCAGACCAGGGAGCCGTACAGGCCGGGACGGCGGTCGCGGAGATACGGGTTGGCGGCCCGGGAGCCCGCGAGCAGGGCGGGGTCGACGTCGGCGGTGACCAGTTCCTCGCCGCGCCCCGCGCGGGCGCGGACCGTGCCGTCGGGACCGGCCAGGCAGCTCAGCCCGGTGAAGTCGAACTCGCCTTCCGGGCCGGTGCGGTTGACGTACGCGATGTACAGCTGGCTCTCGAAGGCGCGGACCGGGACGAGGGATTCGGCGACGAACGAGAAGGGGTGCATCAGTGCGGTGGGGACCAGCAGGAGGTCGGTGCCGGCCAGGGCGTGCGCCCGCACGTTCTCCGGGAACTCGACGTCGTAGCAGGTCAGCAGGCCGATGCGGACCCCGTCCAGCTCGGCCTGGACCACGGGCTGGCCGCCGGGGGTGAACCAGCGCTGCTCGAAGTCGCCGAAGAGGTGGGTCTTGCGGTAGTTGGCGAGCGTGGTGCCATCGGGGCCGATGAGCTGGGCGGAGTTGTACAGGGTGTCGCCCTCGCGCTCCGGGTAGCCGTAGTGGACGGCGATCCCGTGCCGCACGGCGATCTCGGCGACGGCGCGGGCGGCGGGCCCGTCGGCGGGCTCGGCCAGCCGGGGGACGTCGTCGCCGATGGCGTAGCCGGTGAGATAGAGCTCGGGGCAGACCAGGAGCCGGGCTCCGGTGGCGGCGGCGCGGCGCGCGGCGTCCGCCAGCAGCTCGACGGACCCGGCGACCGAGCCGGGGCGCCCGGAGCTCTGGAGCAGGGCGGTGCGCAACGGCGGCATGGCTGACCTCGGACGATGCGGGCGGGGCGGGGACGTAGAAACGGTACGTTCCGTCCTTCGGCCCGAACAAGACGCGACCGTTGCGCACCGACGGCCGATCCGTTGCGCGGTTCGCGCGGGACGCGAAGATTTATTGCGCGACGCCAACGGCATCCCCGGCCCGTCGCGCCCGTCCCCGCTCGTGCGCCCACCCCAGCCCGTCGCGCCCACCCCAGCTCGTCCGGCGATTGAGGACGGAACCGTTGCCGGAGGACCGGGCCCACCCTGCGGACAGGCCCTATCCCGGGGACCCTGAGGAAAAGCGCCGCAACAGCGGCGAGAGCACCAGCACGGACTTCGTCCGTTCCACGTACGGCTCCCCCGCGATCCGTTCGAGCACCTGCTCGAAATGCCGCATGTCCGCCGCGAAGACCTGCACCAGCGCGTCCGCGTCCCCGGTCACCGTGGACGCGGAGGCGACCTCGGGATAGCGGGCCAGGCCCTGCTTGATGGACTCGGGGGACGTGTTGCGGCTGCAGTAGATCTCGATGTACCCCTCGGTCTCCCAGCCGAGCGCCGCCGGGTCGACCCGCACGGTGAACCCGGTGATGGCCCCCTCGGCGCGCAGCCGGTCGACCCGGCGTTTCACGGCGGGTGCGGAGAGCCCGATGATCGAGCCGATGTCGGCGTAGGAACGGCGGGCGTCCTCGGCCAGGGCGTGGACGATGCGTTCGTCGAGGTCGTTCAGTCGCACGTCGTACGGGTCACTTCTCTGCGAGGCACGGACGGAGCCGGGCATGACTGTGCCGGGGAGCGGCAGATGCCACCCCCCGGCAGTAGACCACGGGTCAGCTCCAGCTGGCGTGCAGCGGCTTGCCCTCCGCGTAGCCGGCAGCGCTCTGCACCCCGACGACGGCCTTCTCGGCGAACTCGGCGAGGGAGGCCGCGCCCGCGTACGTGCAGGAGGAGCGGACGCCCGCGATGATCGAGTCGATCAGGTCCTCGACGCCGGGGCGCGCCGGGTCCAGGAACATCCGCGAGGTGGAGATGCCCTCCTCGAAGAGCGCCTTGCGGGCGCGGTCGTACGCGGATTCGTCGGAGGTCCGGTTCTTCACGGCGCGCGCGGACGCCATGCCGAAGGACTCCTTGTAGAAGCGGCCGTCGGCGCTCTGCTGGAGGTCGCCCGGGGACTCGTAGGTGCCGGCGAACCAGGAGCCGATCATGACGTTGGACGCCCCGGCCGCGAGCGCCATGGCGACGTCGCGCGGGTGGCGGACCCCGCCGTCGGCCCAGACGTGCTTGCCGTACTTCTTCGCCTCGGCGGCGCACTCCAGCACGGCCGAGAACTGGGGGCGGCCCACGCCGGTCATCATGCGGGTGGTGCACATGGCGCCGGGTCCGACGCCGACCTTGATGACGTCCGCGCCGGCCTCGATGAGGTCGCGCACGCCCTCGGCCGCGACGATGTTGCCCGCCACGATCGGCACCTGCGGGTCCAGCGCCCGGACCGCGCGCACCGCGCTGATCATGGACTCCTGGTGGCCGTGCGCGGTGTCCACGACGAGGGTGTCCACACCGGCGTCCAGCAGCTGCTTCGCCTTGCCGGCCACGTCGCCGTTGATGCCGACGGCGGCGGCGATCCGCAGCTTGCCGGCCGCGTCGGTGGCCGGGGTGTAGAGGGTGGCGCGCAGGGCGCCCTTGCGGGTGAGGATGCCGACGAGCCGGCCGTCCGCGTCGACGGCGGGGGCGAGCTTGCGATTGGCGCCGTCCAGCTTGTTGAAGGCGTCGCGCGGGTCGATGTCCGCGTCCAGAACGACCAGGTCCTTGGACATGACCTCGGAGAGCTGGGTGAAGCGGTCCACGCCGGACAGGTCGTGATCGGTGACCACACCGACGGGGCGGCGGTCCGCGTCCACGACGACCCCGGCGCCGTGCGCGCGCTTGTGCAGCAGCGACAGCGCGTCGGCGACGGTCTGGCCGGGCGACAGCTCGATGGGCGTGTCGAGCACCAGGTGGCGCGTCTTCACCCAGGAGATGACCTCGGTGACGACCTCGATCGGGATGTCCTGCGGGATGACGACGAGGCCGCCGCGGCGGGCGACGGTTTCGGCCATCCGGCGCCCGGCGATCGCGGTCATGTTCGCGACGACGAGGGGGATGGTGGTGCCGCTGCCGTCGGGCGAGGACAGGTCGACACCTTGACGCGATCCGACCGCCGACCGGCCCGGGACCATGAAGACGTCGTCGTACGTGAGGTCGTACGGGACGGAGGGGGACTCTGTGTAGCGACCGGTGCCGGGCTCAAGAAAACGCATAACACTCATTTTTTCATACGAAATGGCGCAGGTCGCTTCCACGAAGACACAGCAAATGACTCCTGCGCTCGTATGTTCCTACGAAGGAACCGCTGCGGGAGTCCCGGGCAAGTGCCACCTGCCTTACCCCCGGACCTTACCCGAACAGCTTTCAACCATTCCCGATCATCTGCCCTGGACCTGGTGACAGGGGGTCAGGTAGCTTCAAACCCGCAGGTCCCGTGGGTCACCACAACGCCCCGGAGGAACGGACGGATCGTGCTCAACTTCCGTCACCCGTACGACCGGAGAGGATCACGACCCGCCCGTGGAGAACGAACTGCCGGACATTTACTGCCCGTTCCCCCAGCGGACGAACCCGCACGTCGCCCACGTACGGGAGCACCTGGACAACTGGACCCGCAAGACCGGTCTGGTGCACCGGGATTCGGCCAGGGAGCGCTTCGAGCAGGCGGACTTCGGCGCGTTCGTCGGGATGGTCTATCCGACCGCCGACAGCGAGAATCTGGACCTGGTCGCCGACTGGTTCGTCTGGCTCTTCCTCGTCGACGACCAGCTGGACGACGGCCATCTCGGCCGGAGCCCGGAGCGGGTGCGGGACGTCGTCGCCCTGATGCTGGCCGTGGTCGAGGGCAGCCGCACCGGCGTGCTGGAGAACGAGGAGCTGCCCGCCGCCGTGGTGGCCCTCATCGACCTGTGGCAACGTACGACGCGGACGGCGGCGGTGCACTGGCGGCGCAGGTTCGCCTGGCACTTGCGGAAGTACCTCACCACCGCCACCACCTGGGAGGCGGGAAACAGGGCGGCGGGCGTGGTGCCGTCGGAGGAGCTGTACATAGAGAAGCGCCGCCACACGGGCGCGATCATCGTCTGCATGGACCTGATAGAGATCGTCGCGGGCATCGAGGCACCCTCCTCGATCCACAACGACCCCCGGTTCATCACCGCCCTGGAGGCGTCCTGCAACCACGTCTGCTGGGCCAATGACGTGTACTCGTACGAGAAGGAGCAGGTGCTCGGCGAGATCCACAACCTCGTGCACCTGGTGCGCCACCACCGCGGCTACGGCAAGCGGGAGGCGTTGGAGCACGTCTGCGCGGAGATCGCCGTGGAGACGGAGCGCTTCCTGAGGGCGGAGACCGAACTGCTGGAGGCGTATCCGCAGCTGACGCCGATGCTGGAGCCCTATCTCGACGGCATGCGCAGCTGGATGCGCGGCAACCTCGACTGGTCCCGGCAGACGCCCCGCTACAACCCGGCCGACGTCAGCCAGTACGAGCAGCCGGAGCAGTATCTGGAGTCCACGGTCCTGGGCGTCTCCCAGGACTGAGCACCGGGCATACGGGAGAGGGGCGAGGGGGCCCCGACCCCCCGCCCCACGCCCGGATGCCGGTGCGCCTCAGTCGGCGTCCGGGTGCGCCCGCCCCCCGCCCGCCGCCCCGGCCAACGGCGAGCGGGCCGCGCGCGCCCCCCCCCCCCGCCCCTCTCCCGTATGCCGGTACGCCTCAGTCGCCGTCCGGGTCCGCGCGCTCCAGGGCCGGCCGGCGCGGGGCGGCGGACTCGGTGAGGAGGTAGTCGGCAGCGGCCGTGTCCGTCACCAGGCTGGTCACCAGGCCGGACCGCAGCACCGCGCCGATCGCGGCGGCCTTGCGCTGCCCGCCCGCGATGGCCACCACCTCGGGAATCCGGCGCAGCCGGTCCGCCTCGACGGTGATGCACCGCTCGCCGAGGTCCCGGCCGACCCGGCGGCCCTCCGCGTCGAAGAGGTGGGCCGACATCTCGGCCGCGACACCGAGCGAGGCGTAGTGGCGCCGCTCCTCGTCGGAGAGCATGTCGTGCACGGTGGAGATGCCCGGCTCCCAGGAACCGATGGAGACGGCCGCGACCGTCACCTTGTCGAAGTACTCGAAGGCGCGGGCGATCCCCGTCTGGTGGCGGAGCGCGGCGGCCGTCGCCGGGTCCGGCAGCAGCATCGGCGCGTAGATCGGGTGGGCCTCGCCCCCGGAGACCTGGGCGGCACGCCGCACGGCCTCCACCGAACCGCGCTCGGCGGTGCCCGCGTCGTACACCCCGGTGAGCTGCACCACCGTGCACGGGGGCAGCCGGTCGAGGGCGGCGGCCATGTGGATGGTGGAACGGCCCCAGGCGAGCCCGAGCACATCGCCCTCGTTCACCAGTTCGCCGAGCAGGTCGGCGGCGACCTCGCCCAGGTTCTCCGGGTCCGCCGCGTCGTCCTGCTCCTCCGCCGGGGACTCCACGACGACCGCGTGGCGCAGCCCGTAGCGGGCCCGGAGCGCGTCGGAGCGCTCGGCGTCCAGCTCGGCGGGGACCCGGATCTCGATGCGTACGAGGTCACGCTCCAGGGCGGTCTCCAGGACCCGGGCGACCTTGAAGCGGCTGACGCCGAACTCCTCGGCGATCTGGATCTTGGACTTGCCCTCGAGGTAGAAGCGGCGGGCCATGGCCGCCGCCTGCACCAGCTCCGCGGGCCCCATCCGCAGGGCGGACCGGCCCGCCGACATTGCAGACACCGCGTTCTCCTCACTGCTGTTCACGCTCTTGATACGCCGTTCATCCTGTCAGAAACGGCGACCCCTGACCGGTCCCGTCGGACCCCGTTCATCTGCCCTTGGCCCGGCCGCCGCTCACCGGCCCCGGCCGCCCCGGGCTCAGTGCGCGCAGGCCCATCCGGCCGAGCCGATGGCCCCGTCGGCCTTGGCGCGCAGGGCCCGCACCGCGGCGGCCGGGTCGCCCGCCCCGTACACCGCCGATCCGGCGACGAAGACGTCGGCACCGGCCTCGGCACACCGCTCGATGGTGGACTCGGAGACCCCGCCGTCGACCTGGAGCCACAGATCGAGGCCGTGCTTGGAGATCAGCTCACGGGTGCGGCGGATCTTCGGCAGCATGATGTCCAGGAACGCCTGGCCGCCGAAGCCCGGCTCCACGGTCATGATCAGCAGCATGTCGAGCTCGGGGAGCAGGTCCTCGTACGGCTCGATCGGCGTCGCGGGCTTGAGCGCCATGGAGGCGCGGGCCCCCTTGGCGCGGATCTCCCGGGCCAGCCGCACGGGGGCGGCGGCCGCCTCGGCGTGGAAGGTGACCGACCCGGCCCCCGCCTCGACGTACTGCGGTGCCCAGCGGTCCGCGTCCTCGATCATCAGGTGGCAGTCCAGCGGCGTGTCCGTGGCCCTGCTCAGCGATTCCACGATCGGAACGCCGAGGGTCAGATTGGGCACGAAGTGGTTGTCCATGACATCGACATGGAGCCAGTCGGCACCTTCGACGGCCTTCGCCTCATCGGCGAGGCGTGCGAAATCGGCGGAGAGAATACTCGGGTTGATCTGGGCCATGGGCCAAGCCTGCCATGTTCTGCGTCACTTCCCGGCCTCGGTGCGCTCCAAAGGCTCACGGGATCATTACGGTTCGCGCATTCCCGGCGTTTCGCCCCGCCCGGGGGCGTGCGGTCAGGCGGTACGACGGAGCAGCGCCAGGTACATCGCGTCGGTGCCGTGCAGATGCGGCCAGAGCTGGACGTCGGGCCCGTCGCCCAGCGCGGGCACGCCCGGCAGCAGCGGACGGGCGTCGATCCACTCCGCCTCGACGGGCGCCCCGCCGCGCCCCTTGAGCACGTCCTCCACGACGACCCGGGTCTCCGCGAGGTGCGGCGAGCAGGTCGCGTAGCCGACGACACCGCCGACGCGCACGGCCTCGAGCGCCTCGCGCAGCAGGCCGCGCTGGAGCGGAGCGAAGCCTTCCAGGTCCTCCGGACGGCGGCGCCAGCGGGCCTCGGGGCGGCGGC
Organism: Streptomyces sp. NPDC052299; assembly: GCF_040679335.1. NCBI lineage: Bacteria > Bacillati > Actinomycetota > Actinomycetes > Kitasatosporales > Streptomycetaceae > Streptomyces > Streptomyces sp. NPDC052299. Next base: position 93,212 of record NZ_JBFAUP010000013.1, read on the forward strand.
GGAGCGCGCCGAGCCCGGAGCACGGCACGTCCATCAGGACCCGGTCGAAGCTGCCGGGGCGCCACGGCGGGCGGGTGCCGTCGGCGGTGATCACCTGGTACGGGCCGGGGTTGCCGGCCAGCGCGCGTTCCACGAGGCGGGCGCGGTGCGGCTGCTTCTCGGCGGCGAGCAGGGCGGCGCCCCGGTCCGCGGCGAGGGCGGCGAGCAGGGCGGCCTTGCCTCCGGGGCCCGCGCACCCGTCGAGCCAGCGGGCGTCGGGGCCGTCCAGCGGGGCGGCCGCCAGGGCGGCGGCGACGAGCTGGCTGCCCTCGTCCTGGACCCCGGCCCGGCCCTCGCGCACGGCGGTCAGGGCGCCGGGCTCGCCGCCCTCGGCCATCCGCACGGCATACGGCGACCAGCGGCCGGGCAGCGCGTTGTCCTCGCCCAGTTCCTCGGTGAGCTCGTCCGTGGTGGAGCGGCCGGGGCGGGCGACGAGGGTGACCTCGGGGCGCTCGTTGTCCGCTTCGAGCAGGTCCTCGATCCCGGCGCGGCCTCCGCCGAGCGCGTCCCAGAGCGCGGAGACGACCCAGCGCGGGTGGGAGTGGACGACCGCGAGGTGGTCCTCGGCGTCGTCCTCGTAGGGCGGGGCCACCTTCGCGACCCAGCCGTCGAGGTCGTCGGCGGACACCTTGCGCAGGACGGCGTTGACGAACTTGGCGCGCCCCTCCCCCAGCACCACCCGGGCCAGCTCCACGCTCGCGGAGACCGCCGCGTGGGTCGGGATGCGGGTGCCGAGGAGCTGGTGCACGCCCATGTTCAGCACGTCCAGCACCGGCGGGTCCACCTCGCGCAGCGGCCGGTCGATGCAGGCGGCGACGATCGCGTCGTACGTCCCCTGGCGGCGCAGCGTCCCGTAGACCAGCTCGGTCGCCAGGGCCGCGTCGCGGTGGTCGAAGTCGCCCTTGGCCCTGGCCTTCTTCAGCAGCGGGGGCAGGACGAGGTTCGCGTACGCGTCGCGCTCGTCCACCGCCCGCAGGACCTCGAAGGCGAGGAAGCGGACCGGGTCCTTCTTGGGACGGCGGTGCGGCTTGGCGGGACGGCGACGCGGCTGGTCGTTCACGTGAAAGGTGCTCCGCTGAAAATCGAGAGGACGAACCCTCCCAGCCTACGTCCCGCCCCGCGGGGCTCAGCTCCCGACCAGCTCGCCGGGGACGATGCGCACCCCGCGCGCCCAGTCCGCCGCGCGCATCGGCTTCTTGCCCTGCGGCTGCACCCACAGCAGTTCGACCGCGTGCGACCCGGTGCCGACGAACACGTTGTTCTTGCCCACCGACAGCTCACCGGGCGCCAGCTCGGACCGGTCGACGGCGGGGGTGGCCTGGACGAGCTTCAGGCGCTCGCCGCGGAACAGCGTCCAGGCGCCCGGGGCCGGGGTGCAGGCGCGGATGACGCGGTCGACGCGGAGGGCGGGCGCGGACCACTGGACCTGGGCGTCCTCGACGGTGATCTTCGGCGCGAGGGTGACCCCTTCGGCGGGCTGCGGCACGGCGTGCAGGGTGCCGTCCTCGATGCCGTCCATGGTGGCGGCCAGCAGCCCGGACCCGGCGAACGCCAGCCGGGTCAGCAGGTCGCCGCTGGTGTCGGTCGGGCGGACCTCCTCGGTCAGGACGCCGTAGACCGGCCCGGAATCCAGGCCCTCCTCGATCAGGAAGGTGGACGCCCCGGTCACCTCGTCGCCGGACATCACCGCGTGCTGCACCGGGGCCGCGCCGCGCCAGGCGGGCAGGAGCGAGAAGTGCAGGTTGACCCAGCCCTTCGGCGGAATGCCGAGCGCCGCCTTGGGCAGCAGCGCGCCGTACGCGACGACCGGGCAGCAGTCCGGCGCGATCTCCCGCAGCCGCGCGAGGAAGTCCTCGTCCCGGGGCCTGGCGGGCTTCAGCACCTCGATCCCGGCCTCCTCGGCGCGCTCGGCGACGGGGCTGGCCACCAGCCGCCGGCCACGCCCCGCGGGCGCGTCGGGCCGGGTCACGACGGCGGCCACCTCGTGCCGGCCGGAGGCGATCAGGGCGTCGAGTGCGGGAACGGCTACCTCGGGGGTGCCTGCGAAGACGAGCTTCATGGGTGGCTGACTGCCTCTCAGGCCGGACTCTCAGGCCGAAACGTTACGGTGACGAGCAACGCACAAGTCTATGGGGCGGCGGGCCGGGGGGCGTACGCACAGTCGCGCGCCCCTCGCGGGTGCGCATACGCCCCCCGAGCGTGACCAGATCCCCCGGTGCGGCGTTGGTCAAGAGAGATTGACCGAAGCGAGCCGCCCTGGTGCGGCCCGATCCCTTTCAACGCCGGTTCGAGAGGCTTCTTCATGGCCGACCACGCAACCCACGACGCCCAAGCGCGGGCCAGCCTGCATCTCCTGGTGCGGGACATCGAGCGGGTCCGGCGGCAGGTGGACGCACTGCGCACGCTCACCGCACAGCTGGGCAACGTCTACCGTCCGCGCCGCACCGGCCCGTCCGCGGGCTTCGTCGTCTACGGCAGGGCCCCGGCCCCCACCGTGAGACTGGCCCAGGAACTGCGGGACAGCGTCGAGACGCTGGTCACGGCGGCCGTGGACTTCGACCGCTCCCTGGGCTTCTCCTGGGACGCGGTGGGCTCCGCGCTCGGGGTCACCAAGCAGGCCGTCCACCGCCGTTACGGATCACGGCGCACGACCCCGCAGCCCGCGGCGCCCGAGTCCGCGGAGGTGGTCCTCCAACGCGGCCCCACGGTCCCCACCGCCCGAGCGCCCCAATCCCCCACGGACCGCCCGAACCCGTTCCCGGGCCCCCGCAACGGCTGACCGGCGGACGAGCGGGCCGCCCCGTCGCAGACGCGAAGGAGCGGCCCGCTCACGCCTCAACCACTCACGCACCAAACCACGCCCGCGCCCGCACCAAACGCGCCCGCGCCCAAGCGCACCCGCACCAAATCAAGCCCACCCGCAAAATCCAGCCCGTCCGGCGCTTGAGGACAAGGCCCCGGCCGAGACGCGCCCGCGCCCGAACACCCGCCGCACCAATCCCAGCCCGTCCGGCGCTCGAGGACAACACCTCAGCCGATGTCCACCGGATCCACCCGCACCCGCACCGCACCCCCACCGCGCGCCACGCGCGCGAGCCGCAACGCCGCGGCCAACGCCGCCCCGCTCCCGGGCGGCACCCGCACCAGCGCCCGTTCCCAGACCTCGCCCGGCGGCGCCTCGAACGCCCGCCGGGGCCGCCCCGGCTCCGCGGCCGGCACGGGCACGGGCCCCAGCACCTCCGCGTCCGGTGGCAGCTCCGCCCCCGCGAAGAACGCGGCCAGCGCCTCCGGCTCCCCCGTCACCGACGCCATCCGGGACACCGGCGGAAAGCCCAGCTCGGCCCGCTCCGCCAGCTCCCGCCGGGCGTGCCCGACCGGGTCCCAGCGGACCAGCGCCTGCACCGGCCGCAGCGTCGGCTCGGCGACGACCACCACCGTGCCGCCCTCCGGCCGCCCCCGGACCAGCGCGGCGGCGGCCGTCCACCGCCGCAGCGCCTCCTCCCCGGCGCGCAGGTCGGGCCGGCCGACCATGGCCCAGCCGTCGAGCAGGAGCGCCGCCGCGTACCCGCCCTCGGCGACCGGCTCGGCGCCCGGCGTGCTGACGACCAGCGCGGGCTGGTCCGGCACGGAGTCGAGGACATGGTCGCGCCCGGACGTCCGCACCGGCACCGCCGGGAACGCCCGGCCCAGCTCCTCCGCCGTGCGCCTGGCCCCCACGATCTGGGCGCGCAACCGCCGGCCGCCGCAGGCCACGCAGTGCCAGGACGTCTCGGCCCGCCCGCACCACGCGCAGTTGAGGTCCTGCTCGTCCGGCGCCTCCAGTGGCCCCGCGCACTGCCGGCACCGAGCGGGCTCCCGGCAGCGCTCGCAGGCCAGCCGGGGGGCGTAGCCCCGGCGCGGCACCTGGACCAGCACCGGACCGGTCCGCAGCCCGTCCCGGACGGTCTGCCAGGCGAGACTGGGCAGCCGGGCGGCCCGCGCGGCCCCGTCCCGCGCGAGTTCGCCGTCGCCCACGGTGCGGATGACGGGCGCCGCCACCCGCACCTGGTCCCGGTCGGCGCGCAACGGCAGCGCCCACCCGCTCTCCACCAGCTGCGCGGCCTCCACGGTGCAGCTGACGGAGCCGAGCAGAAAGGCGCACCGGCCGTGCGTGGCCCGCAGCTCCAGGACCTCGCGGACGTGCGGGAAGGGAGCGCGGTCGTCGCTGTGGCTGGAGTCCCCGTCGTCCCAGACCACGACGAGCCCGAGGTCGGCGACGGGAGCGAACATCGCCGCCCTGGTCCCGACCACCGCCCGGACGGACCCGCGCCGCACGGCGAGCCATTCCCGGTACCGCTTCCCGGGCCCGGAGCCGGCGGTGAGCAGCGCGTGCCGCCCCTCGCCGAGCCGGGCGGTGAGCGCGGCGTCGACCCGGGCGGCGGCCCGCCCGTCGGGGACGACGACGAGCGCCCCGCGCCCGGAGGACAGGGTCGCGGCGACGGCCGTGGCGATCTCGGCCGGCCAGTGCGGACCGGGCAGGGCGGTCCACACGGCCCGGGGCGCGCCCCCGTCGGCCAGCGCGGAGAGGAACGCGGGCCCCTGCGCGTACCGCTCCCAGCTCCCGGGGGCGGGGGGCTCGGGGGCGGGCAGGGGCGGGGGCGACGGCTTGGCCTCGGCCTGCGCGTTGCGCGGGGGAATGGCGAGCTGGAGGACGTCGGCGAGGCTGCCCGCGTAACGGTCGGCGACGGCGCGGGCGAGGGCGAGGAGGCCGGGGCCGAGGACCGGCTCGGGCGAGACGACGGAGGCGAGCGCGGCGAGCGCCCCGTTGTAGTCGGACTCGGCCAGCCGCTCGATGAGGAAGCCGTCCACGAGCCCGCCGCCCTCGCGCCGTCCGCCGCGCACATTGCGGCCCCCGGCGCCGAAGCGGACGCGGACGCGCACCCCGGGCCGGGCGTCGGCGTCCAGCTCCTCGGGGACGGCGTAGTCGAAGTACTGGTCGAGGTGGAGAGCGCCCTTGTTGACCAGGACGCGGGCGACGGGCAGCTCCTTGGCGAGGGCGGCCCCGCGCCAGGTGCGCGGTTTGGCGCGCGGCACGTCCGCCCGGCGGACGGCTTCCCGGATCAGCGCAAGCTGTTCCGGCGCCCCGGCCCCTGGCTCGTCGGACCGCTCGTTCTCGCTGCTCACAGCTCCATCCCTACCAGACGCCTCGGACAACGGCGCCGCCCGTCCCGTACCCTCCCGCCGTGAAACGCCGGAGCCCGGACACCGTGAGGGCGTCCGGGCTCCGGCGGAAGACCGCCTGGGTGCGGTGGTTACAGACCGGCGGCGGCGCGCAGCGCGTCCACCCGGTCCGTGCGCTCCCAGGTGAAGTCGGGCAGCTCGCGGCCGAAGTGGCCGTAAGCGGCGGTCTGGGCGTAGATCGGGCGCAGCAGGTCGAGGTCGCGGATGATCGCGGCCGGGCGGAGGTCGAAGACCTCGCCGATGGCGTGCTCGATCTTCTCGGTCTCGATCGCGGCGGTGCCGAAGGTCTCCACGAAGAGGCCGACCGGCTCGGCCTTGCCGATCGCGTACGCGACCTGGACCTCGCAGCGGGCGGCGAGGCCGGCGGCGACGACGTTCTTGGCGACCCAGCGCATGGCGTAGGCGGCCGAGCGGTCCACCTTCGACGGGTCCTTGCCGGAGAAGGCACCGCCGCCGTGGCGGGCCATGCCCCCGTAGGTGTCGATGATGATCTTGCGGCCGGTGAGGCCGGCGTCGCCCATCGGGCCGCCGATCTCGAAGCGGCCGGTCGGGTTGACCAGGAGCCGGTAACCCTCGGTGTCGAGCTTGATGCCGTCCTCGATGAGCTGGTTCAGCACGTGCTCGACCACGAACTCGCGGATGTCGGGCGCGAGCAGCGAGTCCAGGTCGATGTCGCTGGCGTGCTGCGAGGAGACGACGACGGTGTCGAGGCGGACGGCCTTGTCACCGTCGTACTCGATCGTGACCTGGGTCTTGCCGTCGGGGCGCAGGTACGGGATGGTCCCGTTCTTGCGGACCTCGGACAGCCGGCGGGAGAGCCGGTGCGCGAGGAAGATCGGCAGCGGCATGAGCTCGGGGGTCTCGTCGCAGGCGTAGCCGAACATCAGGCCCTGGTCGCCGGCGCCCTGCTTGTCGAGCTCGTCCTCGTCGCCCTCGACCCGCTTCTCGTACGCGGTGTCGACGCCCTGGGCGATGTCCGGGGACTGGGCCCCGATGGACACCGAGACGCCGCAGGAGGCGCCGTCGAAGCCCTTCTTCGAGGAGTCGTAGCCGATCTCCAGGACCTTGTTGCGGACCAGCGTCGGAATGTCGGCGTACGCCTTGGTCGTGACCTCACCCGCGACGTGCACGAGACCGGTGGTGATCAGGGTCTCGACGGCGACGCGGGAGGACGGGTCCTCGCGCAGGAGCGCGTCGAGAATGGTGTCGCTGATCTGGTCGGCGATCTTGTCGGGGTGGCCCTCGGTCACGGACTCCGAGGTGAAGAGACGGCGGGACACATCGCTCCCTGGGGTTGCAGCGGCTGCTGGCTGATCATTGGCCGGACGGTCCGGGAGCTGCGCCCGGCACGGTCCAGGGTGCAGTTTATCGGTCGGCTCCGGTCGCCGGACAACGTGTCTCGCCCTTTGGCCGTCCTGTGACGAGTTCCACCAGGGCCGGAAGGCCCGGGAAGCCTGCTGGCGCAAGGCCCCGGACCGTGTCGCGGGGGTGTCGCCGGCCCCGGCGTGTCACCTGGAATTCATCCGAGGCGCGCCGCGACCAGGTCCCACACCGTGTCGGCCAGGGCCTCCTTCGGCCCGTACGGGACGGGGGTCTCGGTGCCGTCGGCGGCGAGCACCACGGCCTCGTTCTCCTCGGAGCCGAAGGTCTTGCGCTCCCCGACCTCGTTGACCACCAGCAGGTCGCAGCCCTTGCGGCGCAGCTTCTGGCGGCCGTTGGCCAGGACGTCGTCGGTCTCGGCGGCGAACCCGACGACGATCTGCCCGGGCGTGGCGCGCTCGGCGGAGACCTCGGCGAGGATGTCCGGGTTGCGGACGAGCGCGATCGGGGCGGGCTCCTGGCCGTCCTTCTTCTTGATCTTGCCGGTGGCGTACTCGGCGGGCCGGAAGTCGGCGACGGCGGCCGCCATGACCACGACGTCGGCGTCCCGGGCCGCCTTCAGCACCGCCTCGCGCAGCTGCGTCGCGGTGCCGGCCCGGACGACGTCGGCGCCGGACGGGTCGGGCAGCCCGGTGTTGGCCTCGACCAGGGTGACCCGCGCGCCGCGCGCGACGGCGGTGCGGGCGAGCGCGTAGCCCTGCTTGCCGGAGGAGCGGTTGCCGAGGTAGCGGACCGGGTCGAGGGGTTCCCGCGTGCCGCCGGCGCTGATCACCACGTGGCGGCCGGCGAGGTCGGGGGCGGCCGTGCCCCGGGCGAGGACCCGGCGGCAGACCTCGTAGATCTCGCCCGGGTCGGGCAGCCGGCCCTTGCCGGTGTCGACGCCGGTGAGGCGGCCGACGGCGGGCTCGATGACGACGGCGCCCCGGCGGCGCAGCGTCGCGACGTTCTCCTGGGTGGCGGGGTGTTCCCACATCTCGGTGTGCATGGCCGGCGCGAAGACGACCGGACAGCGGGCGGTGAGCAGGGTGTTGGTGAGCAGGTCGTCGGCGAGGCCGTGGGCGGCCTTGGCCAGCATGTCGGCGGTGGCGGGGGCGACGACGACGAGGTCGGCGTGCTGCCCGATCCGGACGTGCGGCACCTCGTGGACGTCGTTCCAGACCTCGGTGGAGACGGGGTGGCCGGAGAGCGCCGACCAGGTCGCGGCGCCGACGAAGTGGAGGGCGGACGCGGTGGGGACGACCCGTACGTCGTGGCCGGACTCGGTCAGCCGGCGCAGCAGCTCGCACGCCTTGTACGCGGCGATGCCGCCGCTGACCCCCAGAACGACCTTCGGCTTGTCCACTGCGTCTCCCCGCACTCGGTTGCGTACGCCCCCATGCTGCCTCACCGGTCCCCGCACCGGACGGTCGGGCCGGAGACACACCCAGGGCCCGGCGGATGTCCGCCGGGCCCTGGGTGAAGGTGCGTCGTCGCTGCTTACTGCGCGGGGCCCTCGATGGCCTCGGACGTGAGCAGGCCCGCGTTGATCTCGCGGAGCGCGATCGAGAGCGGCTTCTCGTGCACGTGGGTGTCGACGAGCGGACCGACGTACTCGAGGAGGCCCTCACCGAGCTGCGAGTAGTACGCGTTGATCTGGCGCGCGCGCTTGGCGGCGTAGATCACGAGGCTGTACTTCGAGTCGGTTGCTTCGAGGAGCTCATCAATCGGCGGGTTGATGATGCCCTCGGGCGTGGTGATGGAAGAGGACACGCTCTGCCTTCCGAAGGGGATGAAGATCAAAGAATTCTTTGACAGTCAGGGGCCTTGGTGCCGGGCCCCCGCTGCCGGTGTTTCACTCGCCGGCGGCGCGGTGGCCGGAAGCCTCCAGCATCAAGGCTAGCAGCTCACGTGCCACGTCCTCGACGGAGGTGTTGACGAGGGTGGTGTCGAACTCCGCTTCGGCGGCCAGTTCCACCTTGGCGGCGCCGAGCCGGCGCTCGATCACCTCGGGCGCCTCGGTCCCCCGGCCGGTGAGCCGGCGGACCAGCTCCTCCCAGCTCGGCGGGGCGAGGAAGACCAGCTGGGCGTCGGCCATGGACTGGCGGACCAGCCGGGCGCCCTGGAGATCGATCTCCAGGAGCACCGGCTCCCCCGCCTCCAGCCGCTCCTGCACGGCGCGGCGCGGCGTGCCGTAGCGGTTGCCGGCGAACTCGGCCCACTCCAGCAGTTCACCGTTGGCGATCAGCTTGTCGAACTCCTCGTCGTCCACGAAGAAGTAGTGGACGCCGTTGCGTTCGCCGGGGCGGGGCTTGCGGGTCGTCGCCGACACCGAGAGCCACACCTCGGGGTGGACCTTGCGCATATGCGCGACGACCGTGCTCTTGCCGACCCCCGAGGGGCCGGAGAGCACGGTCAGCCGCGGACGTACGTCCGGGGGTACGGGGGACGTCCCCCGGGATGTTGCAGCCATGAAGCGATTATCCAGGTTCTCAGGGGTGCCCGAGAACGTCAGGCGGCGGTGCCGCCGAACTCACGCTCCAGGGATGCGATCTGGTTGGAGCCAAGACCCCGCACACGACGGCTCTCGGAGATGCCGAGCCGTTCCATGATCTGCTTGGCACGGACCTTGCCCACACCGGGCAGGGACTCCAGCAGGGCGGAGACTTTCATCTTGCCGATGACGTCGTTCTCCTGGCCCGACTTGATGACCTCGTGGAGGGAGGCGCCGGAGTGCTTGAGTCGATTCTTGACCTCGGCCCGCTCCCGGCGAGCCGCGGCGGCCTTTTCGAGCGCGGCTGCGCGCTGTTCAGGGGTAAGGGGCGGAAGAGCCACGCCTACGTCACCTCGGATGTCGATCTGTCGGATACGGACCGGTGAGGCGGCGGGATCGCCCCTCACCTGGTGAGCCGCGAACACCCCGTGCGCGTCGGCTCTCGACGGAGACTAGCGGCCAAGGCCGCCGGAGTCAGCGAGAACAGACGAAAAGTCCTGGTCAGCCTCTGCCGACCAGGACTTTTCAGGCATAACCACCGAGTTTTTTCGTCAGGATTCCGTCAACACACGGTTACGTGGCAGTGTCAGCGGTCCGAGACGGCCGCGCGGACCTCGTCCGCGAACCGTTCGGCGGCCCCGCGCAGCCCCGCCACGTCCGGCCCGTGGCGCAGCACGCCCCGGCTGACGCTGGGCACCACGTCGCGGACCGCGTCGCCGAAGACGCCCGGCAGATCGGCCGGGGTCGCCCCCTGCGCTCCGATGCCCGGGGCGAGCAGCGGGCCGTTGATCGCGAGGTCCACGCCCGCGTCGCCGAGCGTGGCGCCGACGACCGCGCCGACCGAGCCGAGCGGGGTGGCGCCCGCGTTCTCGGCGGCCATGTGGTCGAGCATCAGCTGCGCCAGCGGTCGGCCGTCGGCGGCCGTGGCGCGCTGCACCTCGGCGCCCTCCGGGTTGGAGGTCAGCGCGAGGACGAAGACACCGGCGCCGGAGACCGCCGCCGCGTCGAGCGCGGGCCGCAGCGAGCCGAAGCCGAGGTACGGCGAGACCGTGACCGCGTCCGAGAACAGCGGCGAGTCCTTGTCCAGGTAGGTCGCCGCGTAGGCGCCCATGGTCGAGCCGATGTCGCCGCGCTTGGCGTCCATCAGGACCAGGGCCCCGGCCGCGCGGGCCTCCTCGACGGCCTTCTCCAGGACCGCGATGCCGCGGGAGCCGAACCGCTCGAAGAACGCGGACTGCGGCTTGAGCACGGCGACCCGGTCGGCCAGCGCCTCGACGACCGTACGGGTGAAGCGCTCCAGGCCCGCGATGTCGTCGCTCAGCCCCCAGGCGGCGAGCAGCGAGGCGTGCGGGTCGATGCCGACGCAGAGCGGGCCTCGGGTGTCCATGGCGTGGCGCAGCCGGGCGCCGAAGGGTTCCAGGGTCATTTCGCTGCCTTCCGGGATTCCGCGCCGACGGCGTCGGCGAGCGTGGCGTACGGGGAGGCGGCCAGGCGCGCGGCCAGGCCCTTGTGGATCGCGCGGGCGTAGAACGGGCCCTCGTAGATGAAGGCGCTGTAGCCCTGGACGAGGGTGGCTCCGGCCAGGATGCGCTGCCAGGCGTCCTCGGCGTTCTCGACTCCCCCGACGCCCACCAGGGTGATCCGGTCCCCCACCCGCCGGTGGAGGCGGCTCAGGACCTCCAGGGAGCGTTCCTTGAGCGGGGCGCCGGACAGGCCGCCGGTCTCCTTCACCAGGGCCGCCGGGGACTTCAGGCCCAGCCCTTCGCGGGCGATGGTGGTGTTGGTGGCGATGATGCCGTCCAGGCCCAGCTCGACGGCCAGGTCGGCGACCGCGTCGACGTCCTCGTCCGCGAGGTCCGGGGCGATCTTGACGAGCAGCGGGACGCGGCGGTGGGTGACGGTGCGGTCGGCCGCCTCGCGCACGGCGGTGAGCAGCGGGCGCAGCGACTCGGTGGCCTGGAGGTTGCGCAGTCCGGGGGTGTTGGGCGAGGAGACGTTGACGACGAGGTAGTCGGCGTGGGCGGCCAGGCGCTCGGTGGACTTCACGTAGTCGGCGGCGGCGTCGGCCTCGGGGACGACCTTGGTCTTGCCGATGTTGACGCCGACGGTGGTGCGGAAGACCGGGTTGCGCGCGGCCAGGCGCGCGGCGACGGCGGCCGAGCCCTCGTTGTTGAAGCCCATGCGGTTGATCAGCGCGCGGTCCGCGACCAGGCGGAACAGCCGCTGCTTCGGGTTGCCGGGCTGCGGTTCGCCGGTGACGGTGCCGATCTCGACGTGGTCGAAGCCGAGCATCGCCATGCCGTCGATCGCGACCGCGTTCTTGTCGAAGCCGGCGGCGAGCCCGAAGGGGCCGTGCATCCGCAGGCCCAGCGCCTCGGTGCGCAGTTCCTTGTAGCGGGGGGCGAGGGCGGCGGCCAGGAAGGTGCGCAGTACGGGGACGCGGGCGGCGAGGCGGATCCAGCGGAAGGCCAGGTAGTGGGCCCGCTCGGGGTCCATCCGCTTGAAGACCAGCTGGAAGAAGAACTTGTACATCACGGTGTCCTCATGAAGAGGGGGACACCGTTTCCGGTGTCCCCCTGTGGGCTTCCTAGTCGCGGGCCGCGGTCAGATGTTCCGCGTGTTCCTGGAGGGAACGGACGCCGACGTCGCCGTTGTTGAGGGCGTCGATGCCCTGGACGGCCGCGGCGAGTGCCTGGACCGTGGTCAGGCAGGGCACGGAGCGGGAGACGGCCGCGGTGCGGATCTCGTAGCCGTCGAGCCGGCCGCCGGTGCCGTACGGGGTGTTGACGATGAGGTCGACACCGCCCTCGTGGATCAGCTGGACGATGGTCGGCTCGCCGTTCGGGCCCGTCCCCTCGGACTGCTTGCGCACGACCGTGGCGTTGATGCCGTTGCGCTTCAGGACCTCGGCCGTGCCGGAGGTGGCCAGCAGCTCGAAGCCGTGGGCGACCAGCTCGCGGGCCGGGAAGATCATCGAGCGCTTGTCGCGGTTGGCGACCGAGATGAAGGCGCGGCCCTTGGTGGGCAGCGGCCCGTAGGCGCCGGCCTGCGACTTGGCGTACGCGGTGCCGAAGACCGAGTCGATGCCCATGACCTCGCCGGTGGAGCGCATCTCCGGGCCGAGGATGGTGTCGACGCCCCGGCCGTGGATGTCGCGGAAGCGCGACCACGGCATGACGGCCTCCTTGACGGAGATCGGCGCGTCCAGCGGCAGCGTGCCGCCGTCGCCGCTCTTCGGCAGCAGGCCCTCCTCGCGCAGCCCGGCCACGGTCGCGCCCAGCGAGATCCGGGCGGCGGCCTTGGCGAGCGGGACCGCGGTCGCCTTCGAGGTGAAGGGGACGGTCCGGGAGGCGCGCGGGTTGGCCTCCAGGACGTAGAGGATGTCACCGGAGAGTGCGAACTGGATGTTGATCAGGCCCCGGACGCCGACGCCCTTGGCGATGGCCTCCGTGGAGGCGCGCAGCCGCTTGACGTCGTGGCCGCCGAGGGTGATCGGGGGCAGCGCGCAGGCGGAGTCGCCGGAGTGGATGCCGGCCTCCTCGATGTGCTCCATGACGCCGCCGAGGTAGAGCTCGGTGCCGTCGTAGAGGGCGTCGACGTCGATCTCGATGGCGTCGTCCAGGAAGCGGTCGACCAGGACCGGCCGGGTGGGGCTGATCTCGGTGGACTCGGAGATGTACGCCGAGAGCCGGGTCTCGTCGTACACGATCTCCATGCCGCGCCCGCCGAGCACGTACGAGGGGCGGACGAGGACGGGGTAGCCGATCTCGTCGGCGATCTCCTTGGCCTCGGCGAAGGTGGTGGCGGTGCCGTGCTTGGGAGCGGGCAGGCCGGCCTCGGCCAGGACGCGGCCGAAGGCGCCGCGGTCCTCGGCGGCGTGGATCGCCTCCGGGGAGGTGCCGACGACGGGCACGCCGTTGTCCTTGAGCGCCTGGGACAGGCCCAGCGGGGTCTGGCCGCCGAGCTGGACGACGACGCCCGCGACCGGGCCCGCCAGCGACTCGGCGTGCACGATCTCCAGCACGTCCTCGAGCGTCAGCGGCTCGAAGTACAGGCGGTCGGACGTGTCGTAGTCGGTGGAGACCGTCTCCGGGTTGCAGTTGACCATCACGGTCTCGTAGCCGGCGTCGCTGAGCGCGAAGGAGGCGTGGACGCAGGAGTAGTCGAACTCGATGCCCTGGCCGATGCGGTTGGGGCCGGAGCCCAGGATGATCACCGCGGGCTTGGTGCGGGGCGCGACCTCGGTCTCCTCGTCGTAGGAGGAGTAGAAGTACGGCGTCTTCGCGGCGAACTCGGCGGCGCAGGTGTCGACCGTCTTGTAGACCGGGCGGATGCCGAGCGCGTGGCGGACCTCGCGGACGACGTCCTCGCGCAGGTCGCGGATCTCGGCGATCTGGACGTCCGAGAAGCCGTGCCGCTTGGCCTCGGCCAGCAGCTCGGGGCCGAGCTTGTCGGCGGCGGCCAGCTCGTCGGCGATCTCCTTGATCAGGAAGAGCTGGTCCACGAACCAGGGGTCGATCTTCGTGGCGTCGAAGACCTCCTCCTGGGTGGCACCGGCCCGGATCGCCTGCATGACGGTGTTGATGCGGCCATCGGTCGGGCGGACCGCCTCGGCCAGCAGCTCGGCCTTGTCGCCGGGGTCGCCGGTGAAGGTGAACTGCGAGCCCTTCTTCTCCAGGGAGCGCAGGGCCTTCTGCAGGGCCTCCGTGAAGTTCCGGCCGATCGCCATGGCCTCGCCCACCGACTTCATGGTGGTGGTGAGGGTGGAGTCGGCGGAGGGGAACTTCTCGAAGGCGAAGCGCGGGGCCTTGACGACGACGTAGTCGAGGGTCGGCTCGAAGGAGGCCGGGGTCTTCTCGGTGATGTCGTTGGGGATCTCGTCCAGCGTGTAGCCGACGGCCAGCTTGGCGGCGATCTTGGCGATCGGGAAGCCGGTGGCCTTGGAGGCGAGCGCCGAGGAGCGGGAGACGCGCGGGTTCATCTCGATGACGATGACGCGGCCGTCGGTGGGGTCGATCGCGAACTGGATGTTGCAGCCGCCGGTGTCGACGCCGACCTCGCGGATGATCGCGATGCCGATGTCGCGCAGCCGCTGGTACTCGCGGTCGGTGAGGGTCATCGCCGGCGCGACGGTGATCGAGTCGCCGGTGTGGACGCCCATCGGGTCGAAGTTCTCGATGGAGCAGACGACCACGACGTTGTCGTTGCGGTCGCGCATCAGCTCCAGCTCGTACTCCTTCCAGCCGAGGATGGACTCTTCGAGGAGCACCTCGGTGGTCGGGGAGAGCGTGAGGCCCTGGCCCGCGATGCGGCGCAGCTCCTCCTCGTCGTGGGCGAAGCCGGAGCCGGCGCCGCCCATGGTGAAGGAGGGGCGGACGACGACGGGGTAGCCGCCGAGGGTGTCGACGCCGGCGAGGACGTCGTCCATGGAGTGGCAGATGACCGAGCGGGCGGACTCGCCGTAGCCGATCTTCTCCTTGACGGCCTCCACGACGCCCTTGAAGAGGTCGCGGTCCTCGCCCTTGTTGATGGCCTCGACGTTGGCGCCGATGAGCTCGACGCCGTACTTCTCCAGCACACCGTTGTCGTGCATGGAGATCGCGGTGTTCAGCGCGGTCTGGCCGCCCAGGGTGGGAAGCAGCGCGTCGGGGCGCTCCTTCGCGATGATCTTCTCGACGAACTCGGGGGTGATCGGCTCGACGTAGGTGGCGTCGGCGATCTCCGGGTCGGTCATGATCGTCGCCGGGTTGGAGTTCACCAGGATGACGCGCAGGCCCTCGGCCTTGAGCACGCGGCACGCCTGGGTACCGGAGTAGTCGAACTCGGCGGCCTGCCCGATGACGATCGGACCGGAGCCGATGACCAGGACGGACTGGATATCGGAGCGCTTAGGCACGCTGGCCCTCCATCAGGGAAACGAAGCGGTCGAAGAGGTACGCGGCGTCGTGCGGGCCGGCGGCCGCCTCGGGGTGGTACTGGACGCTGAAGGCCGGCCGGTCGAGCAGCTGAAGGCCCTCGACCACCTGGTCGTTCAGGCACACGTGGGAGACCTCGGCCCGCCCGTAGGCGGTGTCGGAGACCTTGTCGAGGGGGGCGTCGACGGCGAAGCCGTGGTTGTGCGCGGTGACCTCGACCTTGCCGGTCGAGCGGTCCTGCACGGGCTGGTTGATGCCGCGGTGGCCGTACTTCAGCTTGTACGTGCCGAAGCCGAGCGCGCGGCCCAGGATCTGGTTGCCGAAGCAGATGCCGAAGAGCGGGGTCTTCCGCTCCAGGACGCCCTGCATCAGCGCGACGGGGTGGTCGGCGGTGGACGGGTCGCCGGGGCCGTTGGAGAAGAAGACGCCGTCCGGGGCGACCGCGTAGACCTCCTCCAGGGTGGCGGTGGCGGGCAGCACGTGGACCTCGATGCCGCGCTCGGCCATCCGGTGCGGGGTCATGCCCTTGATGCCGAGGTCGACCGCGGCGACCGTGAACTTCTTGGTGCCGATCGCGGGGACGACGTACGCCTCCTTGGTGGCGACCTCCGCGGACAGGTCGGCACCCTTCATCTCGGGGGCCTCCTGGACGCGGGCCAGCATCGCCGCCTCGTCGGTGACGGCCTCGCCGGAGAAGATGCCGACGCGCATGGCGCCGCGCTCGCGCAGGTGGCGGGTGAGGGCGCGGGTGTCGACGCCGCTGATGCCGACGACGCCCTGGTTCGCCAGCTCCTCGTCCAGGGTGCGGCGGGAGCGCCAGTTGGAGGGCGTCCGGGCGGGGTCGCGGACGACGTAGCCGGAGACCCAGATCCGCTGGGACTCGGGGTCCTCGTCGTTGACGCCGGTGTTGCCGACGTGCGGGGCGGTCATCACGACGACCTGGCGGTGGTACGAGGGGTCGGTCAGCGTCTCCTGGTAGCCGGTCATGCCGGTGGAGAAGACCGCCTCGCCGAAGGTCTCCCCCACAGCCCCGTAGGCGCGGCCGCGGAAGGTGCGGCCGTCCTCCAGGACGAGTACGGCGGGAACCTGGGCTCCCCGGGTGGAGGTCGTCATCGTGCGATGCCTTCCGTAGTGCTGGTGAGGTGGTTGACGGCGTCGACCCAGGCGGGGTGTTCGGCCGAGTGGTCGGAGCGGAAACCGGAGTCGATCAGCCGGTCGCCGAGCGCCCAGGTGATGACGAGGAGTCCGCCCTCGGGCAGGACCTTGCCCGCCAGTGCCCTTTCGGTGCGGGCGCCGCGCAGGTCGGCGGCCGGGACGAAGAAGTCCGCGGCGCCGGGCCGTACGACGTCGAGGCCCTCGGCGGTGAGGGTCAGCTCGACGCGGCTGCGGGTGCCGAGGCCGTGGGCGACGATCCGGTCGAGCCACTGCCCGGCCGTGGTCGACGCGTGGTAGCGGCCGTAGAGGGTGAGCAGCCGCTCGCCGTCCGCGAAGCCCTCCGGCGCGGTGGCCGGGGCGGGCAGGTCGGACTGGAGGTTCCCGCGCCACTTCCAGCCCTGACGCATCAGCCAGTAGACGAACACGACGAGGACGACGAGTCCGATCACCCAGCTGATCCGCGCGGACCAGTCGGTCACTTCCGCCGACTTCTGCTCGGCGGCGAGTTGGTACAGGGTCTGTGTTGTCACGCGAGCTTCCCGTCGACGACCGTGGCACGGCCCCGCAGGAAGGTGTGGGTCACTCGGCCCGGCAGCTCGCGACCCTCGTACGGGGTGTTGCGGCTGCGGGAGGCGAAGCCCGCGGGGTCCACCTCTCCACGGTATGCCGGATCGACCAGGGTGAGGTTGGCGGGCTCACCGGCCGAGACGGGGCGGCCGTGTCCTTCGAGCCGTCCGATGGCCGCGGGGCGGGCCGACATGCGGTCGGCGACACCGGCCCAGTCGAGCAGCCCGGTCTCGACCATCGTCTGCTGGACCACGGACAGCGCGGTCTCCAGGCCCACCATGCCCATGGCGGCCGCGGCCCACTCGCAGTCCTTGTCCTCGTGCGGGTGCGGGGCGTGGTCGGTGGCGACGCAGTCGATCGTGCCATCGGCCAGGGCCTCGCGCAGCGCCCGCACGTCGCCCTCGGTGCGCAGCGGCGGGTTCACCTTGTAGACCGGGTTGTAGGACCGGACGAGCTCGTCGGTGAGGAGCAGGTGGTGCGGGGTGACCTCGGCGGTGACGTTCCAGCCCTTGGACTTGGCCCAGCGCACGATCTCCACGGAGCCCGCGGTCGACAGGTGGCAGATGTGGACCCGGGAGCCGACGTGCGCGGCGAGCAGGACGTCGCGGGCGATGATCGACTCCTCGGCGACGGCCGGCCAGCCGCCGAGGCCCAGCTCGGCCGAGACGACGCCCTCGTTCATCTGGGCGCCTTCGGTGAGGCGGGGCTCCTGGGCGTGCTGGGCGACGACGCCGTCGAACGCCTTCACGTACTCCAGGGCGCGGCGCATGATGACCGCGTCGTCCACGCACTTCCCGTCGTCGGAGAAGACCTTCACCCCGGCGGCGGAGTCGTGCATCGCGCCGAGCTCGGCGAGCTGCTTGCCCTCCAGGCCGACGGTGACGGCCCCGACGGGCTGGACGTCGCAGTAGCCGGACTCCTTGCCGAGGCGCCAGACCTGCTCGACCACACCGGCGGTGTCGGCGACCGGGAAGGTGTTGGCCATGGCGTGGACGGCGGTGAAGCCACCGGCCGCGGCGGCCTTGGTTCCGGTGAGGACGGTCTCGGAGTCCTCGCGGCCGGGCTCGCGCAGGTGGGTGTGGAGGTCGACCAGGCCGGGCAGCAGGACCTGGCCCGCCGCCTCGATCACGGTGGCGCCCTCGGCGTCGAGGCCGGTGCCGACCGCGGCGATGGTCTCGCCGTCGATGAGGACGTCCTGCGGGTCGCCGCCGAGTACCTTCGCACCGCGGATAAGGATCTTGCTCATGGTTACTTGTTCTCCTCGGTACGGGCGGCGGTGGGCGACGGGTGGGCGGATGACTCGTAACCGCCGAGCAGCAGGTAGAGCACGGCCATGCGGATGGAGACGCCGTTGGCGACCTGCTCCACGACCGTGCAGCGGTCGGAGTCGGCGACCTCGGCGGTGATCTCCATGCCGCGGACCATGGGGCCCGGGTGCATGACGACGGCGTGCTCCGGCATCCTCGCCATCCGCTCGCCGTCCAGGCCGTAGCGGCGCGAGTACTCGCGCTCGGTCGGGAAGTAGGCGGCGTTCATCCGCTCGCGCTGCACACGAAGCATCATCACAGCGTCCGACTGGGGCAGCACCTCGTCCAGGCCGTAGCTGACGTCGCAGGGCCACTGCTCGACGCCGACCGGGACCAGGGTGGGCGGGGCGACGAGGGTGACGTGGGCGCCGAGCGTGTTCAGCAGGTGGACGTTGGAGCGGGCGACCCGGCTGTGCAGGATGTCGCCGACGATGGTGATCCGGCGGCCGTCGAGGTCCTTGCCGAGCCCGGCGTCGGCGCCGACGAGCCTGCGGCGCATCGTGAACGCGTCCAGGAGTGCCTGGGTGGGGTGCTCGTGGGTGCCGTCTCCGGCGTTGACGACCGCGCCGTCGATCCAGCCGGAGGTGGCCAGCCGGTACGGGGCTCCGGAGGCGCCGTGGCGGATGACGACGGCGTCGGCACCCATCGCCTCCAGCGTCAGGGCGGTGTCCTTGAGGGATTCGCCCTTGGAGACGGACGAGCCCTTCGCGGAGAAGTTGATGACGTCGGCGGACAGCCGCTTGGCGGCCGCCTCGAAGGAGATGCGGGTACGCGTCGAGTCCTCGAAGAAGAGGTTGACGACGGTCCGGCCGCGCAGGGTCGGGAGCTTCTTGATCGGCCGGTCGGCGACCCTGGCCATCTCCTCGGCGGTGTCGAGGATCAGGACGGCGTCGTCGCGGGTGAGGTCGGCGGCCGAGATGAGGTGACGCTTCATCTGGGTGTTCTCCGGGTGGCTGGAGGTTTCAGGCATGCGGGCGCGCGGAAGCCGCCGCACGGCGGGCGGCCGTACGGGCGTGAGCTAGCGCTCGACCGCGGGGGCGGCCTGCTCGACCCCGAGCAGCACGGCGTCGCGGCCGTCCTCCTCGGCGAGCTGGACCTTGACCGTCTCCCGCAGCGACGTGGGGAGGTTCTTGCCGACGTAGTCGGCGCGGATCGGCAGTTCACGGTGGCCGCGGTCCACGAGGACCGCGAGCTGCACGGCGCGGGGCCGGCCGATGTCGCCGAGCGCGTCGAGGGCGGCGCGGATGGTGCGGCCGGAGAAGAGGACGTCGTCCACCAGAACGACCAGGCGGCCCTCGATGCCGTCGCCGGGGATCTCGGTGCGGGCCAGGGCGCGCGCGGGGCGCAGCCTCAGGTCGTCGCGGTACATCGTGATGTCGAGGGAGCCGACCGGGATCGTGCGGCCGGTGATCTCTTCGAGCTTGGCGGCGAGCCTGCCGGCGAGGAAGACCCCGCGAGTCGGGATGCCGAGGAGCACCACGTCGTCGGCGCCCTTGGCGCGTTCGACGATCTCGTGGGCGATGCGGGTCAGGACCCGGGCGATGTCGGGAGCCTCCAGAACGGGGCGTGCCGCATTGCCGGTGGCGTCGTGCTGTGCGTCCATAAGAAACGGACCTCCTTCTCCGCCTCACGGGACGGACCTTAAAGGACGTCGAAATTGCGTCATCCACGTTACCAGGGCCCGTGCCGGAGCTCGCCCGCACCCCCGGGTGAGGCCGGTACGGACCATCTCAGCTTGACGCGACCAAGTAACGCTGCGTAACCTCACAGTGAGTTACCAGCCACGCGGCCCAGCCGCGTACGTTCCAGCGTCCGGGGAGCCTTATGTCCAGCGAATACGCAAAACAGCTCGGGGCCAAGCTCCGTGCCATCCGCACCCAGCAGGGCCTCTCCCTCCACGGCGTGGAGGAGAAGTCGCAGGGCCGCTGGAAGGCCGTCGTGGTCGGTTCGTACGAGCGCGGCGACCGTGCCGTGACCGTGCAGCGCCTTGCCGAGCTGGCGGACTTCTACGGCGTTCCGGTCCAGGAGCTCCTGCCGGGCACGACGCCCGGCGGTGCCGCCGAGCCGCCGCCGAAGCTGGTCCTCCAGCTGGAGCGCCTGGCGCACGTGCCGCCGGAGAAGGCCGGCCCCCTCCAGCGTTACGCGGCGACGATCCAGAGCCAGCGCGGCGACTACAACGGCAAGGTGCTGTCGATCCGCCAGGACGACCTGCGCACGCTGGCCGTGATCTACGACCAGTCGCCTTCGGTGCTGACCGAGCAGCTGATCAGCTGGGGCGTGCTCGACGCGGACGCGCGCCGCGCCGTCGCCCACGACGAGGGCTGAGCAGCCCCTCGGAGAAACGTGCCGCCGGGTTCGGCGGGACACCCGTTCGGGTGCCCCGCCGGGCCCGGCTTTTTTCGCGCCCCGTACCGCCCGGGGGATGCGCGCCGACATGCCGAAGGGCCCACGGCTTCTGCCATGGGCCCTTCGTCGGCGGAATGCCGCCGGGTCACTGCTCCCGGCGGAGATTCGGCTTGAGGTCCTTGAAACGGGCCAGCAGGCCGTTCACGAAGGACGGGGAGTCGTCGGTGGAGAACTCCTTGGCGATCTGCACCGCCTCGTCGATGACCACCGCGTCCGGGGTCCCGTCGACCCAGATCAGCTCGTACGCACCGAGCCGCAGGATGTTCCGGTCGGCGACCGGCATGCGGTCGAGCTCCCAGTCCACGGCGTAGGTGACGATGAGGTCGTCGATGCGGTCCGCGTACTGCGCGTACCCCTCCACGAGCTCCATCGTGTACTCGGTGACCGGCGGCTGGCGGGTGTCGGACCGCGAGTGCCGTACCCAGTCCGCGAGGACCGTCAGCACGGACTCGCCGCGCTGGTCGGCCTCGAAGAGGATCTGGAAGGCGCGCTTGCGCGCCGTGTTGCGAGCAGCCACGACTACTTGTTCACCCGGCTGAGGTACTCGCCGGAGCGGGTGTCGACCTTGATCTTCTCACCCGTGGTGATGAAGAGCGGAACACCGATCTCGTAGCCGGTCTCCAGCGTGGCCGGCTTGGTGCCGCCGGTGGAGCGGTCGCCCTGGACGCCCGGGTCGGTGTGCTGGATCGTCAGCTCGACGGCGGCCGGCAGCTCGACGTAGAGCACCTCGCCGTCGTGCTGGGCGACGGAGGCCGTGAAGCCCTCGATCAGGAAGTTGGCGGCGTCACCGACGGCCTTGCGGTCGACCATCAGCTGGTCGTAGGTGTCCATGTCCATGAAGACGAAGTACTCGCCGTCCATGTACGAGAACTGCATGTCGCGCTTGTCGACCGTGGCCGTCTCGACCTTGATGCCGGCGTTGAAGGTCTTGTCGACGACCTTGCCGGAGAGCACGTTCTTGAGCTTGGTGCGCACGAAGGCCGGGCCCTTGCCGGGCTTGACGTGCTGGAACTCGACGACGGACCAGAGCTGGCCTCCGTCGAGCTTGAGCACCATGCCGTTCTTGAGGTCGTTCGTGGAAGCCACGGTTGCGGAATCTCCTGGGCTGAAGCTGGTGGAACGACCGAGGGACGCGCGCTAGAGCGCGAGCAGTTCCTTGGTCGTAATGGTGAGTAGCTCGGGTCCGCCGTCCGCCTCGGGGCGCACGACGAGCGTGTCATCGATCCGGACCCCGCCCCGGCCCGGGAGGTGGACCCCCGGTTCGACGGTGACCGGCACACAAGCGTCCAGTTTACCCATGGCGGCGGGTGACAGCTGCGGGTCCTCGTCGATTTCGAGCCCCACCCCGTGGCCCGTGTACGGCGCCAGGCCCTCACCGTGGCCCGCGGAGTCCAGGAGATGGCGGGCTGCCCGGTCCACGTCGCGGTACTCGGCGCCGGGCAGCAGGGCTTCGCGGCCGGCCCGCTGAGCGGCGAAAACCAGCTCGTACAGCTCGATCTGCCAGTCGGCGGGCGCCGTTCCGATGACGAAGGTCCGGCCGATCTCGCAGCGGTAGCCGCGGTAGTTGGCGCCCAGACAGACCGAGAGGAAATCTCCTTCCTCGACCCTCCGGTCCGAGGGCCGGTGGCGGCCC
The DNA here is from genome assembly GCF_040679335.1 of Streptomyces sp. NPDC052299. NCBI lineage: Bacteria > Bacillati > Actinomycetota > Actinomycetes > Kitasatosporales > Streptomycetaceae > Streptomyces > Streptomyces sp. NPDC052299. The sequence goes on from NZ_JBFAUP010000013.1 coordinate 115,304, forward strand.
CGTCCGGAATTGGGGCCGGTGGCGACGGAGGTCGCGAAGGCGGGGCCGTCGGCGCCGTGGTCCACCAGCCGGCGCTCCAGCTCCAGCGCCAGGTGCCGTTCGGTGCGGCCGACGAGGATCGATTCGAGGAGTTCGCCCAGGGCCTGGTCGGTGATCTCGGCCGCGATCCGCAGGCAGCCGATCTCCTCCTCGTCCTTGACGATGCGCAACTGCTCGACCGTCGCGCCCAGGTCGGCCAGCCGCAGCCTGGGCGCGACCGAGGCCATGGCCCGGTGCCGGGCGACCGTCAGGTCGTGCTCCTCGACGGCCAGCGACTCCGCCCCGGCCGTCGCGGCGAGGTCGGCGGCGGCGACCACGGGGTCCCCGCCCGCCACCGGCAGCGGGTCGACCCGCAGGTGCTCGTCGGTGCGCCCGTCGGCCGGGTCACCGGTGGGCGGGCGTGGGCACAGCAGGACGTCCTCGCCGGGGCCGAGCAGGAGCACGGCACCCGGGGGCGCTCCCCCGGCCAGGTAGCGGACGTTGGCGGGGCGGGAGACCAGGGCGGCCGCGGATCCGACTGCGGCGCACCGGTCGCGGAGCAGCCCGCGTCGGACGGCGTACACCTCTGACATGCGTCGAGCGTACGAGCGGGGCGCCGGGACCGCCCGGCGGGCGCATCCGACCGGGGGGCGGCCGCCGCCTCACCAGGAAGGAGGGCTGGCCAGGGACCGGGCGAGTATGTCGTCGAGGACCCGGGCGGTGGTCTCCACGTCGTACGTCGAGTTGTCGATGATCGGGAGCCCGGAACCGTACCAGCCGGCCATCCGGCCGTGGATGCGGGCGACCTCCTCGTCGGAGAGGCGGCGGTTGCCGCTTCGCTCCGCGTTGCGCTCCAGGACGATCTCCAGGCCGGGCAGCAGCACGACGGGCAGGAGCCCGGGGCCGACGTGCCGCTTCCAGCCGCCGAGGCCGACGACCGGCCGGTCCGGGAACACGGCGTCGTCCAGGATGCAGGAGATCCCGTTGGCCAGGAAGTTGCGGGCGGCGAAGCCGCAGGTGCGGCGGGCCAGCCGGTACTGGGCCTCCGACTGGTCGTTCCACCCGGCCTGCGGGTCCGCGAAGCCGGAGCAGACCCACTCCCGGACGTCGTCCAGGCTGACGTGCGCGGTGGGCACCCGGCGGCGGGCCGCCCAGAGCCGGGCCACCGTGGTCTTGCCGGCGCCCGCCGGGCCGATGAGGAGCACCGCGAGCGTCGCGTTGCCCGTGCCGGGCCCGGCGGGCGGGGCCGGCAGCGGAACGGGCCTGCCGGGCGGCAGCTGGATGTGCCCGGTGGTCTCGCGGGCGGCCGGGGCCGGAGTCTGCTGCGGCGCCGGTCCGCTCCAGCCCTGCCCCTGCGGCGCGGGCGGGCCCGAGGGCGGCGGTCCGGGGTGCCCGGCGGGCGGGCCGGCCGGGGGCTGGTGCGGCGGGCCGGGGTGCTGGGCCTGGTGCGGCCAGCCGACGGGGCCGTTTCCGGGACCCTGGGGCGGAGGCAGCGGGGCCCCCACTGCGTGCTGCATCCGGTGCAACTCCGTCTCGTACAGGCAACTGGCGCTGGTGCAACGGCAACCGTACCTTCCCCGGCCGCCACACGGACAACGGCCGGGACAGGTACGGAGTGCCCGGGGCTCCGTGCTGCCCTGCTCAGTCCGCGAGTTCCTCCGCCAGGGCGCGCAGGGCGAGACGGTAGGAGCCGATGCCGAATCCGGCCACGGTCCCGGTGGCGACCGGGGCGATCACCGAGGTGTGGCGGAATTCCTCCCGTGCGTACGGGTTCGAGATGTGGACCTCGATCAGCGGAGCGGTGCGCTGGGCGGCCGCGTCCCGCATGCCGTACGAATAGTGCGTGAAGGCACCGGGGTTGATGACGACCGGAATCGATCCGTCGGCGGCCTCGTGGAGCCAGCGGATCAGCTCGCCCTCGTCGTTGGTCTCGCGCACGTCGGCGTCGAAGCCGAGTTCCTTGCCGAGGGCACGGCACGCCTCCACGAGGCCGGCGTACGACGTGGAGCCGTAGACGTCGGGCTCGCGGGAGCCGAGGCGGCCGAGGTTGGGGCCGTTGAGCACGAGGACCCGGCGGGTCATGCCGAGACCTCCCCGTAGGCGGCGAGCAGGACGGCCGGGTCGGGGCCCTCCAGGACGGCGGGCTTGCCGAGGCCGTCCAGGACGATGAAGCGCAGCAGGTCGCCGCGCGACTTCTTGTCGACCTTCATGTTCTCCAGCAGCTTGGGCCACTGGTCCCCCCGGTAGGTGAGGGGCAGCCCGACGGATTCGAGGATCGCGCGGTGCCGGTCGGCGGTGGCGTCGTCCAGGCGGCCGGCCAGCCGGCCCAGTTCGGCGGCGAAGACCATGCCGACGGAGACGGCGGCGCCGTGGCGCCACTTGTAGCGCTCGTTCTTCTCGATCGCGTGGCCCAGGGTGTGGCCGTAGTTCAGGATCTCGCGGAGTCCGGACTCCTTGAGGTCGGAGGAGACGACGTCGGCCTTGACCCGGATGGAGCGCTCGATGAGCTCGGCGGTGTGCGGTCCGGCCGGGGTACGGGCGGCCTGCGGGTCCTGTTCGATCAGGTCGAGGATCACCGGGTCGGCGATGAAGCCGGCCTTGATGATCTCGGCCATGCCGGAGACGTAGTCGTGGACGGGCAGCGAGTCCAGGGCGGCCAGGTCGCAGAGGACGCCGGCCGGGGGGTGGAAGGCGCCGACGAGGTTCTTGCCCTCGGCGGTGTTGATGCCGGTCTTGCCGCCGACCGCCGCGTCGACCATGCCGAGCACGGTCGTCGGTACGGCGATCCAGCGCACCCCGCGCAGCCAGGAGGCGGCGACGAAGCCGGCCACGTCGGTGGTGGCGCCGCCGCCGACGCCGACGATGACGTCGGTGCGGGTGAAGCCGGTCTGGCCGAGCGCCTTCCAGCAGTAGGCGGCGACCTCGACGGTCTTGGCCTCCTCGGCGTTGGGCAGCTGGATCGCGATGGCCTCGTAGCCCTGGCCGGCGAGGTCCTGGCGGACCGCCTCGCCGGTCTCGGCGAGCGCCTCGGGGTGGAGGACCGCGACGCGCTTGGCCCGCTCACCGATGAGCCCGGGCAGCTCGCCGAGGAGCTGCCGGCCGATCAGTACCTCGTACGGGTCGGTGCCCGCGCTGCCTGCGATGCGGACGCGGGTGGGTGCCTGCTGGGTCATGGTGTGTTCTCCCGGCCGGACGGGGCACCGTCCGGCAGCTCCAGTGCGTCGAGGACCGCCTGGGCGACCTCTTCGGGTGTGCGCTCGTCGGTGGCGACGACCGTGCGGGCGACCTCGGTGTAGAGGTGCCGGCGGGCCTCCATCAGCTCGCGCCACTGCCGGCGCGGGTTGACCGCGAGCAGCGGGCGGGCGGTGTTGAGCCCGACCCGCTTGACCGCCTCGTCCACGTCCATCGAGAGGTAGACGACCGGGTGACCGGCGAGCAGCGCGCGGGTCGACTCGTCCAGGACGGCCCCGCCGCCGAGCGAGAGGACGCCGGTGTGCTCGGCGACGGCGGCGCGGACGGCCTCCCGCTCCAGCGCCCGGAAGTGGTCCTCGCCCTCGTCGTAGAAAATCTCGGCGATGGGCTTGCCCGCGGTCGCGACGACGTCCGCGTCGGTGTCCCGGTAGCCGGTGCCCAGCCGGCCCGCGAGCAGTTCGCCGACCGTGGACTTGCCGACGCCCATGGGTCCGACGAGGACGACCAGGGGTCCGGTCATCGGATCTGGAGGTGGTCGAGGTACGACGTCACGTTGCGGCGGGTCTCGGTGACGCTGTCGCCGCCGAACTTCTCCGCCACCGCGTCGGCCAGGACCAGGGCGACCATCGCCTCGGCGACGATCCCGGCGGCCGGGACGGCGCAGACATCGGAGCGCTGGTGGTGGGCCTTGGCGGGCTCACCGGTCACCACGTCGACGGTGGCGAGGGCGCGCGGCACGGTGGCGATCGGCTTCATCGCGGCGCGGACGCGCAGCAGTTCGCCGGTGGAGAGCCCGCCCTCGGTGCCGCCGGCCCGGCCGGAGGCGCGCTTGATGCCGTCCTCGGTCACCAGGATCTCGTCGTGCGCCTTGGACCCGGGCACCCGGGCGAGGTCGAAGCCGTCGCCGACCTCGACGCCCTTGATGGCCTGGATGCCCATGAGCGCCCCGGCGAGGCGGGCGTCGAGCCGGCGGTCCCAGTGCACGTGCGAGCCGAGGCCGACGGGCACGCCGTACGCCAGCACCTCGACGACGCCGCCGAGGGTGTCGCCGTCCTTGTGGGCCTGGTCGATCTCGGCCACCATCGCCTTGCTCGCGTCGGCGTCGAGGCAGCGCACCGGGTCGGCGTCGAGCCGCTCCACGTCGGAGGGGACCGGGTAGACCCCGTACGGCGCCTTGGCGGCGGCCAGCTCCACGACGTGGCTGACGATCTCGATGCCCGCGGTCTCCTTGAGGTAGGAACGGGCGACGGCGCCGAGGGCGACGCGGGCCGCGGTCTCCCGGGCGCTGGCGCGCTCCAGGACCGGGCGGGCCTCGTCGAAGCCGTACTTCTGCATGCCGGCGAGGTCGGCGTGGCCGGGGCGGGGCCGGGTCAGCGGGGCGTTACGGGCCTGCTCGGCCAGCGCCTGGGGGTCGACCGGGTCGGCCGACATGACCTGCTCCCACTTGGGCCACTCGGTGTTGCCGACCATGACGGCGACCGGGGAGCCCATGGTGAGGCCGTGCCGGACGCCACCGAGGAAGGTGACCTCGTCCCGCTCGAACTTCATCCGCGCACCGCGGCCGTAGCCGAGCCGTCGCCGGGCGAGCGCGTCCGCCACCATCTCCGTGGTGACCGGGACGCCGGCGGGAAGGCCCTCCAGCGTCGCCACCAGTGCGGGGCCGTGCGACTCCCCCGCGGTCAGCCAGCGCAACCTGCTCAACGGTGCTCCTCATGCTCGCGCCTGAAATCCAGCGGCGCGACCGGGTGCGCGGCCCTGGCCCGCCGCCCCCGATCCTCCCACGACCGGGGCCCCCGGACGGCCGCCGGTCCAGCAGACGGACGGCACGGGCGGGCCCGGCCGGGCCTCAGCGGGCGGCCAGCGCCTCTTCCCCGGCCCTGCGCATGGCGGCGAGCGGGGCGGGCGAGCGGCCCGTCATCTGCTCGACCTGGAGGACCGCCTGGTGCACGAGGAGGTCGAGACCTCCGACGACTGCGCCGCCGTGGTCCGCCCAGGCGGACGCGAGCCGGGTCGGCCACGGCTCGTACAGCACGTCGAAGAGCGTGCCTGCCCGGTCCGGTACGGCCCCGGCCAGCGCGTCGGCCGTGCCGGCGGGGGTGGTGGCGATGACGAGGGGCGCGGTCAGCGCCCGGTCGGCCTCGGACCAGTCGGCGATGCGGACGTCGACGCCGAGCCGTTCGCCCCAGCCGCGCATCTCGTCGGCGCGGGCCGCGCTGCGGACGTACGCGGTGACGGGTCCGGCGCAGATGCCGGACAGGGCCGCCAGCGCGGAGGACGCGGTGGCGCCGGCGCCGAGGATCGCGGCTGACTCGACCTTCTCGACGCCGCGTTCACGCAGGGCGGCGACCATGCCCGGGATGTCGGTGTTGTCGCCGGTGCGGCGGCCGTCCTCGCCGAAGACCACGGTGTTCACGGCCTCCACGGAGGCGGCGGTGTCAGTGATCCCGTCGAGCAGCGGGATGACCGCCCGCTTCAACGGCATGGTGAGCGAGAGCCCGGCCCAGCTCTCGTCCAGCCCCTCGATGAACCCGGGCAGCGCCTGCTCGTCGACCTCGAACCGGTCGTACGACCAGGTGTCGAGCCCGAGTTCCGCGTACGCGGCCCGGTGCAGGACCGGGGAGAGCGAGTGGGCGATGGGCGAGCCGAGGACGGCGGCGCGGTGGTGGGTGCTCACTGCCCCGACTGCTCCTTCTTGTACTTCTCGCGGTTCCGCTCGTGCTCCTCGTTGGTCACGGCGAAGACCGTCTTGTCCTCGGTCACCGAGACGAAGTAGTACCAGGGGCCGGGGGTGGGCTTTATGGCGGACTGCAGGGCCGCGTCGCCGGGGTTGTTGATGGGGCCCGGCGGCAGGCCGTGGATGTAGTACGTGTTGTACGGGTGCTTGAAGTTCCGGAGGTCCGAGACGGCACCGGTGTCCAGCGTGCTCTGCTTCTTGGCGTAGTTCACCGTGGAGTCGAAGTCCAGCAGCCCGTTGGTCTCGACGTTGTTGGGCTTGAGCCGGTTGTAGACGACCCGCGCGACCTTGTCGAAGTCGTGCTTGTACTTGCCCTCGGCCTGGACGAGGCTGGCCACGGTGATCAGCTGCCAGGGGCTCTTGAGCTTCAGCTTCTTGGCGTTCTCCGCCAGGTCCGCCTTCTCGTATTCCTCGTTGGCGCGGGAGACCATCGACTTGAGGACGGTCTCCGGCTTCATGCCCTTGGTGACCGGGTAGGCGGCTGGATAGAGGAAGCCTTCCAGAGGGTCGAGGACGCCCTCGTGATCCTTCGCCCAGCCCGGGAGGCCGAGGCTGCCGGACTCCTTCTCCGCCACCTTCGCGGTCGTTCCCTTGGCGACGCCCAGCTTGGTGTCGATGGAGGCGTAGACCAGCCGGTTCGGGGTGCCCTCCGGAATCACCAGAAGATTCTGGCTCTTCGGGTCGACCATCATCTTTACGGCCTCGGCCGCCGACATCTGCGAGTGGAGAAGATAGACCCCGGCCTGGATTCCCTTGCCCTTCGGGTTCTCGTTCTGCGCCGAGACGAAGGCGTCGACGCTCTTCACGACGCCCGCCTTCTTCAGGATGTTGCCGATGTCGTACCCGAACGCGCCCTTCGGGATCTCGACCTCGACCGAGCCCGTGCCGCTGCCCGAGTAGTCCGGGGCGGGGCCGAAGCGGTCCTGGTAGAAGGAGTAGCCGTAGTAGCCCGCGCCGCCGACGCCGGCGACCAGGACGAGGGAGACGACCAGACACGCGCAGCCGCCGCGGCCCTTCTTCTTCTTGCCCTTGCCCCGGCGCTCGCCGCCCCCGTCGCGGTCGTCGTCATCGCCGTCGTAGTCGTAGTCGTCGTCCCGGGGCGCCTTGCGGTCGTCCTTCTCGTCCACGCCCGTGAAGAAGGGGTGGGTCTCCTCCGGCGGCTCCTGAGGGTCCCAGTCCGGAGCGGGCTCCGGGGCCGGGGCCGGTGCGGCCTCGCGGCGGCCCGGGGGCTGCGGGGGCGGGTACGCCTCAGGGGTGCCGTAGTAGTCGTTCGTCTCGCCGTAGCCGTAGGTGGCGACGGGCTGCCCGTCGTACGGAGGCACCGCGTGCTGGCCCGTGTCCCAGCCGGGCTGCGGCTGCTGGGGCTGTTGACCGTACGGGTCCTGCGGGTGCTGGTTCCCGTACGCCTGCTGCTGGTACTGCTGCTGGGCGTACGGGTCCTGCTGCTGGTGCTGCTGCGCGTACGGGTCCTGCTGGTACTGCTGCTGGTACGGGTCGTAGTGCCCCTGGCCCTGCGGGTACTGCTGCTGGGTGCCGTACTGGCTCTGGCCGTCGTACTGGGCCTGGCCGTGGGCAGGCTGCTGGCCGCCCCACCCCTGGTCCCCGTACAAGGGGTCCTCGGGATGCCACGGTTCGGAGCCGGGGCCCCGGCCATACTCAGTCATCGATCCCCTTGAGCCGCGAGACGATGTTCCGTCTCTTTGCTGTGCGGTGCATGTTCGAACACCGCCGCATCGCGCGGAACGTTACCGTATTGCGATCAGACCACTACTTCGACGGCCTCGCCCGGCGGATTGCCCGAAGCGCGCTCCGACTCCAGAGCGTTCTGCAGGATCACCACAGCGGCAGCCTGGTCGATGACGGAACGGCCCTTTTTGGACTTCACGCCCGAGGCACGGAGCCCCTGACTCGCCGTTACTGTGGTCATCCTCTCGTCGATCAACCGCACCGGAATGGGTGCGACCGCTCGGGCGAGCACGTCGGCGAAGGCGCGGACCTTGGCGGCGGCCGGGCCCTCGCCGCCGCCCAGGGAGCGCGGCAGCCCGACGACGACCTCGATCGGTTCGTACTCCGCGACGATCTGTCCCAGCCGCCGGTGGGCGGCCGGGACATCGCGTCCCGGCACGGTCTCCACCGGCGTCGCGAGGATCCCGTCGGGGTCGCACGAAGCGACCCCGATCCGGGCGTCCCCGACGTCGATCGCCAGTCGGCGACCGCGGCGCATCTGCGTCATGTCCGGCGTCACGCCGTCTCGGTGACGAGGCGTTCGACGGCGGCGACGGCGTCGCCGATCGCCTCCGGGTTCTGGCCGCCGCCCTGCGCGACGTCCGGCTTGCCGCCGCCCCCGCCGCCGAGGGTCTTGGCGGCGGTACGGACGAGGTCGCCGGCCTTGAGGCCGCGCTCGCGGGCCGCCTCGTTGGTCGCGATGACGGTCAGCGGGCGGCCGTTGGCCGTCGTGAACAGCGCGACGACGGCCGGACGGCCGCCCTGGATGCGGCCACGCACGTCGAGGACGAGCTTGCGCAGGTCGTCGGCGGAGGTGCCGTCCGGGACCTGACCGGTGACCAGGGCGACGCCCCGGACGTCGATCGCGGAGTCCACGAGACCGGCGGCGGCCGCGAGGACCTTCTCCGCGCGGAACTTCTCGATCTCCTTCTCGGCGTCCTTCAGCTTGCCGAGCATGCCGGCGATCTTCTCCGGCAGCTCCTCGGGGCGGCCCTTGACCAGCTCCTGGAGCTGGGCGACGACCGTGTGCTCCCGGGCCAGGAAGTTGTACGCGTCGACGCCCACCAGGGCTTCGATACGGCGCACGCCGGACCCGATGGACGACTCGCCGAGCAGCTTGACCAGGCCGAGCTGGGCGGTGTTGTGCACGTGCGTACCGCCGCAGAGCTCCTTGGAGAAGTCCCCGATGGTGACGACCCGGACCCGCTCGCCGTACTTCTCGCCGAACTCCGCGATGGCGCCCTGCTTCTTCGCCTCGGCCAGCGACATGACCTCGGCCTGCACGTCGAGCTCGCGGGCCAGGACCTCGTTGATCTTCTGCTCGACGTCGGTGAGGACCGTGCCGGGAACGGCGGCGGGCGAGCCGAAGTCGAAGCGGAAGCGGCCCGGGGAGTTCTCCGAACCGGCCTGGGCGGCCGTGGGGCCGAGCGCGTCGCGCAGCGCCTGGTGCGTGAGGTGCGTGGCGCTGTGGGCACGCGCGATGGCGCGGCGGCGGGTGGAGTCGATGGCCGCGTACGCGGACGCGCCGACCGTGACCTCACCGACCTGGACCGAACCCTTGTGCACGGAGACGCCCGGGACCGGCTGCTGGACGTCGCGGACGACGATGACCGCGCCGCTGTCGAGCCGGATGCGGCCCTGGTCGGCGAGCTGGCCGCCGCCCTCGGCGTAGAACGGGGTGCGGTCGAGGACGACCTCGACCTCGTCGCCCTCGGTGGCGGCGGGCGAGGGGACACCGTCCACGAGGAGGCCGACGATGGTCGACTCGCCCTCGGTCATGGTGTAGCCGGTGAACTCGGTGACGCCGGAGTTGTCGGCGACCTCGCGGTAGGCGGAGAGGTCGGCGTGGCCGGTCTTCTTGGCCTTGGCGTCCGCCTTGGCCTTGGCCCGCTGCTCCTGCATGAGGCGGCGGAAACCGTCCTCGTCCACGGAGAGCCCCTGCTCGGCGGCCATCTCCAGGGTCAGGTCGATCGGGAAGCCCCAGGTGTCGTGGAGCAGGAACGCCTTGTCGCCGGCGAGGACCGTGCCGCCGGCGGCCTTGGTCTCGGTGACGGCGGTCTCCAGGATGTTGGTGCCGCCCTTGAGGGCCTTGAGGAAGGCGGCCTCCTCCGCGAGCGCGACGGTCTCGATGCGCTTGCGGTCGGTGATCAGCTCCGGGTACTGCTGCCCCATCGTGTTGACCACCACGTCGACCAGCTCGCGGACGACGGAGCCGGTGGCACCCATCAGGCGCATGTTGCGGATGGCACGGCGCATGATGCGGCGCAGCACATAGCCGCGGCCCTCGTTGCCGGGGGTGACGCCGTCGCCGATGAGCATGACGGAGGTGCGGATGTGGTCGGCGACCACGCGCAGCGAGACGTCGGTGCCCTCGGCGGCCCCGTAACGCACCCCGGTCAGCTCGGTGGCGCGGTCCATGACGACGCGCAGGGTGTCGGTCTCGTACATGTTCTGCACGCCCTGCAGGATCATCGCGAGGCGTTCGAGGCCGAGACCGGTGTCGATGTTCTTGGAGGGCAGGTCGCCGAGGATCGGGAAGTCGTCCTTGCCCTCGCCGGCGCCGCGCTCGTACTGCATGAAGACCAGGTTCCAGATCTCCACATACCGCTCGTCGTTGACGGCCGGGCCGCCCTCGACGCCGAACTCGGGGCCGCGGTCGTAGTTGATCTCGGAGCACGGGCCGCAGGGGCCGGGGACGCCCATGGACCAGAAGTTGTCCTTCTTGCCCAGGCGCTGGATGCGCTCGGCCGGGACGCCGATCTTGTCGCGCCAGATGGCCTCGGCCTCGTCGTCGTCCAGGTAGACGGTGATCCACAGGCGCTCGGGGTCGAGCCCGAAGCCGCCGTCCGCCACGGAGCTGGTCAGCAGCTCCCAGGCGTACTCGATGGCGCCTTCCTTGAAGTAGTCGCCGAAGGAGAAGTTGCCGCACATCTGGAAGAAGGTGCCGTGCCGGGTGGTCTTGCCGACCTCCTCGATGTCCGGCGTGCGCACGCACTTCTGCACGCTGGTGACGCGCGGGGCGGGCGGCTTGACCTCACCGAGGAAGTAGGGCTTGAACGGCACCATGCCGGCGGGGACCAGCAGCAGAGTCGGGTCGTCCGCGATGAGCGACGCCGAAGGGACAACGGTGTGACCGCGCTCCTCGTAGAAGCTCAGCCAGCGGCGACGAATTTCTGCCGACTCCATCAGTGGTCCTCATTCCGGTTGTACGAGTGGTAGGGGAGCTTGCGGTAGGTGGCGGGGGCCGGGTCCGCGTCGGCCGCCTCGACGGCCGGGCGGCGGGCCGGCGGCAGTTCGCGGGGGTCCGCCGCTTCGAGGCCCAGCGCCTCGCCGAGTTCGGCCTCGCGCCTGACCATGCCCTCGCGGACGTCCAGCGCGAAGTCCCTGAGCTTGTGACCGGCCACGATCGCCTTGTCGGCGGCCTGCGCCGCGAGGCTTTCGGGGGTCAGCTGCTTGATCTTGCGGTTGACCTTGGTGGTGGCCCACACCCCGGCGGCTGCGCCGGCGGTGAACCAGAACGTACGGCGGAACATCGCTGCGTCAGTCCTTCGATCCGCGGGAGTTTCGGCCGCCGCGCTTCCTGCCGCGCGCGGACGGGACGGTCCGGCCGACGATCACCGAGCGCCGGGAGCGCGCCTCCGGTTCGGGGCCGGACCGGCGGCCGATGGCCTGCCGGACCCCGTAACCGAACGCGGCGACCTTGACCAGCGGGCCGCCGAAGGTGGAGGCGACCGTGGTGGAGAGCGCGGAGGCGTTGGAGGTGACTTCCTGCACGTCCGTCGCGATGGCGTCGACCTTGTCGAGCTGGGTCTGCGCGGAGCGCACGGTCGCGGAGGCGTCCGCGAGCAGCGGGACGGCCTGCTCGGTCACGTCCGCCACGAGTTTGGTGGTCGCCCTGAGCGTCTGGGCGAGCCTCACCAGCACGACGGCGAGGAACGAAACCAGGATCGCCCAGAAGACGGCCACCAGGATCCCGGCCACCTCACCACCGGACACAGTGCACCGCGCTCTCTGGCTTGTCGTCTGTCTCTGTCTTGTTCTCTTGCTCCGGTGAGGGCCTTCGTGGTGGCCCGTCACCTTCCCCCGAGCCTATCGCGCCGGGGCTCACGCCCCGCACCGCGTGAACCGGGCGTGCGGCGTGGACGAGCGGGACGAGATTGTACGGAGCGCTTTCAAGCCAGTACTCTGCGTGTCTCATGCGACGCCCTCAGAATCCGCACCCGGGCAATCTGCCCGCCGAGCTGAACGACTTCGTGGGCCGGGAGAGCGAGCTGGACGCGCTCGCCCGATCACTGGCGGAGTCCCGGCTCGTCACCGTGACCGGGGTGGGCGGGGTCGGCAAGACCCGCCTGGTCACCAGAGCCGCGACCCTGTTGGAGAAACGGTACTGCGACGGGGTGTGGCTGGTGGAGCTGTCGGCCGTCCACGACGCCGGACTGCTGGAACACGCCGTGGCCGAGGCGCTGGGCCTCACCGACCACACCGCCCGGCCGCCCCGCGCCGCGATCGTGGAGCACTGCGCCGACCGCGCCCTGCTCCTGGTGATCGACGGCTTCGAGCACCTGGTGGACGACTGCGCCGCGCTGGTACGGGAGCTGCTGCGCCGCGCCCCGCGGCTGCGGGTCCTCGCGGCGGGCCGGCTGCCGCTGGAGCTGGCGGGCGAGGCCGTCCACCCGCTCGCGACCATGACCGACGAGGACGCGCTCCGGCTGTTCACCGAGCGGGCCGCCGGGGTCCGCCCGGACTTCCGGCTGGCCGACCACGACCGCGACCACGCCCGGGAGCTGTGCCGTCGGCTCGACGGCATCCCGCTGGCCCTGGAGCTTGCGGCGGGCCGGCTGCGGGCCCTGTCGACCGAGCAGGTGCTGCAACGGCTGGACGACCGCTTCCGGCTGCTGACCGGGGGCGGCCGGGGCGCGCTGGAGCGGCACCAGACCCTGCGGACGGCCATCGGCTGGAGCCATGAGCTGTGCGCGCCGCCGCAGCGGCTGCTGTGGGCCCGGCTCTCGGTCTTCGCCGGGCAGTTCGACCTGGAGGCCGTCGAGTACATCTGCAGCGGGCCCGACCTCCCCGCCGACTCGGTGCTCGACGTGCTGTCCGGGCTGCTGGCCCAGTCCGTGGTGCTGCGTGAGGACTCCCCCGCCGGGACCCGCTACCGGATGCTGGACACCGTGCGCGAGTACGGCGCCGAGTGGCTGGCCGCCACCGGGGACACCGACCGGCTGCGGCGGCGGCACCGCGACTGGTTCCTGGGGCTCGCGACCTGGTGCGAGCTGGACTGGTTCAGCCCCCGGCAGGCGGAGGTGGCGGCCCGGGCCGAGAGCGAGCTGCCGAACCTGCGGCGGGCCATGGAGTGCTCGCTGGAGAGCCCGCAGGAGGCGCATCTGGCGCAGTACCTGGCGGGCACGCTGTGGTTTCTGTGGGTCGGCTGCGGACGCCTCTCGGAGGGCCGGCACTGGCTGGAGCACGTACTGGAGGAGGACACTCCGTACGACTCCTCCCGGCTGAAGGCCCTGTGGGTGCTGGGGTACGTGGCCGTCCTCCAGGGGGACCCGGTGGGGGCGATCTCCGCGCTGACGGAGTGCCGGGAGGAGGCCGAGGCGGCGGGTGACCCCACCGCCGCCGCGTACGCCGTGCACCGCACCGGATGTCTGGCCCTGGTCACCGACGACATGGAGCGCGCCCGGGGTCTTCTGGACGACGCGCTCGCCCGCTACCGGGAGCTGGGCGAGCTGAACAGCAACGTCCTGATGGCCCAGGTCGAACTGGCCATGGCCACCGGCTTCCTGGGGGACGCGGAGCGGGCCGTCGCGATCTGCGAGGAGGTCCGGGACATCTGCGAGGACCACGGCGAGCGGTGGGCCCTGAGCTACGCGCTGTACGTGCTGGCCTACGCCGCCCTGGAGCGGGCCGAGCCGGAGCGGGCCCGGGGGCTGCTCCTCGAATCGCTGGCGATCAGCCACGGCTTCCATGACCTGCTCGGCACGGTCCTGGTCCTCGAACTGCTGGCCCTGGTCACGGTCACCGAGGGGGACGCGGCCGAGGCGGCGCTGCTCCAGGGCGCCGCCGACCGGATCTGGCCCTCGGTGGGACTGCCGCTGTTCGGCTCGGCGTACTACGGGGCGCCGCGGGCCCGCTGCGAGGAGCTGGCGCTGCGGGAGCTGGGCGGCGCGCGGTACGCGGCGGCGCTCGGCGCGGGCGGTGAGCTGGCGCCGGAGGCGGCGGTCGCCCGGGCGCTGCGGACGAGGGAGAACGCGAAAGCCCGCCACCTCCCCGAGGACCGGGGAGGGGCGGGCCGGAGCGCCGGTGAAGAGCGGCTACGCCTGGATCAGCGGGCGTAGTACTCGACGACGAGCTGCTCGTCGCAGATCACGGGAATTTCCTTGCGGTTCGGGTCCCGGTCAAGGCGGAAGGCCAGGGCCTTCAGGTTCACCTGCAGGTAGCGCGGGGTCTCGCCGTCGGTGTCGTAGCCACCCTCGCGGGCCACCTGGAAGGGCACCTTGGAACGGCTGCGCTCGCGGACCTGGACGACGTCGTCCGGGCGGACGCGGAACGACGGCTTGTCGACCTTGCCACCGTTGACCTCGATGTGGCCGTGGACGACCATCTGGCGGGCCTGGTAGATGGTCCGGGCGATGCCCGAACGCAGGACCAGCGCGTCGAGACGGCGCTCGAGCTCGACGACCAGCGCCTCGCCCGTCTTGCCCTCGGCCTTCTTGGCGCGGTCGTAGGCACGCGCCATCTGGCGCTCGCTGATGTCGTACTGCGCGCGCAGACGCTGCTTCTCGAGCAGACGGACCTTGTAGTCCGAGTTCTGCTTGCGGCCGCGGCCGTGCTCGCCCGGCGGGTAGGGGCGGGCCTCGAAGTACTTGACCGCCTTCGGCGTCAGCGCGATGCCGAGCGCACGGCTCTTCTTGACCTTGGGACGCGACTGATTAGGCACGTTCTCCAGACCTCCGTTGTAGGTTAGGTTAGGCTCACCTTACTCAAGGAGATCGCATGTCTCGCCCTGGGAACACCACACACGTCACGGACAGCACAGACAGCATCGACGCGACTGAAGGCGTCGAGATGACGGAGGACCGATCAGATCGTGGTCAGCCGCGTCCCAGCGGGCTTGAAATCACACGGATGCCGTCAGCAGCCGAGCGCACACGAACTCTCGTACAGAGTACCTGCTCCGCGGTACTGCTCGTTCCCGGGCTCGAATCCGCGGGCTCGGACCAGCTCATGCCGCTGTCCAGGGGCGTGGGCCCGGACGGCGACCTGTTCCTGGAATTCCCCGCGGACTCCCCGGCCGTACGGGCCGCGACGCGCGCCCAGGACGACGAGCTGCCCGCCGTGCTGGAGATCACGGACGTCGCTCCGGTCTCCGTACCCCACCGCATCCGGGGCCGGGCCCGGGTCAGCGGCCGGCTGACCGCCGTCCCCGGGATGGCGGGCCCCGGCCGGGCGATGCTCCGCCTGGAGACGCACGAGGCGCACATCGACGACCTGTGGGGTGTGACGGACGTCGAGGCCGAGAGCTTCCGCGACGCCGCCCCCGACCCCCTCGCCACGCACGAGACGGAGCTGCTCCAGCATCTGTACGCGGCACACCGCGAGGAGCTGGCGACGCTGTGCGGACTGCTCGGCGAGCGGGCGGTGTGCACCTGCGCCCGGCACCGGCCGGACGTGGTGCCCCTGGCGCTGGACCGGCTCGGACTGCGGGTGCGCTTCCGCGAGCGGGGCGGCAGCTGCTTCGACGCGCGCTTCGATTTCCCCCGGCCGGTACGGGACGTGGAGGAGCTCAGCCACGCCATGCACACGCTCTTCGCGGCCGCCGCGCGCTGAGGAGCCCGCGCCGGGGACTCAGGCCGTGGCGCCCGCCCCGTCCTCGCCGTCCGTCCGGCCCAGCCGCTCCCTGACCCGGTCCACCACGTCCGCGTACCGCGCCTCGGCGCCATAGCGGGTGGGGCGGTAGTACTGCTTGTCGCTCACCGCGTCCGGCGCGTACTGCTGGGCGGCGATGCCGCCGGGGACGTCGTGCGGGTAGACGTAGCCCTGGGCGTGGCCCAGCTTGGCCGCGCCCTTGTAGTGGCCGTCGCGCAGATGGGCCGGGACCGGGCCGGCCAGCCCCTTGCGGATGTCCTCGCGGGCGGCGGAGATGGCCAGCGTCGCCGCGTTGGACTTGGGGGCGAGGGCCAGGGCGATGGTGGCGTGGCTGAGGGTGAGCGCCGCCTCGGGGAAGCCGATCAGGGCCACCGCCTGGGCGGCCGCGACGGCGGTGGGCAGCGCCGTGGGATCGGCGAGGCCGATGTCCTCGCTGGCCGAGATCATCAGGCGCCGGGCGATGAACCTCGGGTCCTCCCCCGCCTCGATCATGCGGGCCAGGTAGTGCAGGGCGGCGTCGACGTCGGAGCCCCGGATCGACTTGATCAGGGCGCTGGCCACGTCGTAGTGCTGGTCGCCGTCCCGGTCGTACTTCACGGCCGCCCGGTCGACGGTCTCCTCCAGGGTGAGGAGCGTGATCTCCTCCTCCTGCTTGGACAGGGCCGCCCCGGCGGCGGCCTCCAGGGCGGTCAGCGCGCGGCGGGCGTCGCCCCCGGCGATGCGCAGCAGGTGCTCCTCGGCGTCCTCCGGGAGACGCACCGCGCCGCCGAGACCGCGTTCGTCGCCGAGGGCGCGGCGCAGCAGGCCGCGCAGGTCGTCGTCGGTCAGGGGCTCCAGTGTCAGCAGCAGCGAGCGCGAGAGGAGCGGCGAGATGACGGAGAAGTACGGGTTCTCCGTGGTCGCGGCGATCAGGGTGACCCAGCGGTTCTCCACGGCGGGGAGCAGGGAGTCCTGCTGGGCCTTGGAGAAGCGGTGGATCTCGTCCAGGAAGAGGACGGTCTCCTTGCCGTAGCCCCCGGTGGCGCGGCGGGCGCCCTCGATCACGGAGCGGACTTCCTTGACACCCGCGGTGATCGCGGAGAGCTCCACGAATCGCTTGTTCGTCGCCTTGCTCACCACGTACGCGAGGGTGGTCTTGCCGATCCCGGGCGGGCCCCAGAGGATGACCGACGAGGGGCCGGCCGGTCCGCCGCCGCTCTCCCCGACCAGCCGGCGCAGGGGCGAGCCCGGCTTGAGCAGATGCTGCTGGCCGACGACCTCGTCCAGCGTACGGGGACGCATCCGGACGGCCAGCGGGCTGCTGGACGGATCCTTCTCCTGGCGGTCTTCGGCAGCGGCGGTAAAGAGGTCGGGCTCCACGTCCTGAAGCCTATGCCACCGCACTGACAACGCCGCCGGGCCGGTGCTCCGGCCCGGCGGTACGGCGGTGGTCAGCTGGTCCAGAAGTCCCACCAGCGGGTCAGGATCAGCATGCCGATGATGCCGATCCACAGCACCGGGGGCACCCAGTGGAACTCGGTGAGGCCGTTGCGCAGCCAGGAGGGCGCGGGGATGATCCCGTGCCGGATGTTGTGCGTGGTGACGTAGCAGAACATGAAGATGGTGGCGACCCAGGCCAGGCAGCACCACAGGCACAGCGAGTTGATGTTGTACAGCGACTGGTACTGGAGCCAGGTGCAGAAGCCGACGCCGAACAGCGTGCCCGCGTTCATGCCGAGCCAGTACCAGGGGCGGAAGCGGGCTCCGGCGAGCAGGGCCAGGCCGATGGCGATGATCACCGGGTAGGTGACCATGCCGAGCCAGGGGTTGGGGAAGCCGAAGGCGGACGCCTGTTCGCTCTTCATGATGTTGCCGCAGGCGACCACGGGATTGAGGCTGCACCCGGGGACGAAGGAGGGGTCCTCCATCATCTTGAGCTTGTCGAGCGTGATGACCCATGCGGCGAGCGTTCCGGCGGCACCCGTGATCATGAGCAGGATGGCCAGTGCGCGGCTGCCGCCGATGGTCCGCTTCCCGCCCCTCTCGTCCTGGTCGGAGGAGGGATGGTCAACCGCTGCAGTCGTCATATCGCCGTTTCCGTCACTGAGTAGCCTGCTGGGGCAGGGTCATTGTGCCGCACGGCGCGGCCGCTCTTCCGTTCGATGCACATAAAGACGCACCCGGCCCGGTGGGCCCGTCCGGAAGCGGATCCCGGGCCCCGCAGCCGCGACGAGGGCCGTCCAGCCCCGCACGCCCTTCCCTCGGGCGTCACATCCCGCACGGACGGAATCACCGTGCGGGATGAATCCGCGCCCGCTCCGTTGACGTGAGGGTCGGCGAGGGGCGGGCGCACCGCCCGCCCCTCCGCGTCTCAGACGAGGCGCGCGCGGACCGTCTCGACCACGTCGGAGACGGGGACCGGCGTCTGCTCGCCGGACTCCATGTCCTTGAGCTGGACGTGCCCCTCGGCCAGGTCGCGCTCGCCGGCCACGATCGTGAACCGGGCGCCCGAGCGGTTGGCGCTCTTCATCGCGCCCTTCAGCCCCCGGCCGCCGAACGCGAAGTCCGCGGCCACGCCCTCCCGGCGCAGCTGGGTGACGACGCCGAAGAGCACCCGCCGTGCCTCCTCGCCGAGCGGGACCGCGAAGACGCTGGTGGTGGAGGGCAGGTCCAGCTCGATGCCCTCGGCCTCCAGGGCGAGGACCGTGCGGTCCACGCCGAGCGCCCAGCCGACCGACGGGAGCGCCGGGCCGCCGATCATCTCGGAGAGCCCGTCGTAGCGGCCGCCGCCGCCCACCGCGGACTGCGAGCCCAGACCGTCGTGGACGAACTCGAAGGTGGTGCGGGTGTAGTAGTCGAGGCCGCGGACCAGCTTCTCGTCGTCCTCGTAGATCACACCGGCCTCGTTGAGCAGGTCGCGGACCTGCTCGTGGTAGGCCTTGCACGCGTCGCAGAGGAAGTCGCGCAGCACCGGGGCGCCGGTCAGCTGCTTCTGGACCTCCGGGCGCTTGTCGTCCAGGACGCGCAGCGGGTTGATCTCGATGCGGCGGCGGGTCTCCTCGTCCAGGTCCAGCTCGCGCAGGAAGCCCTGGAGCGCGTCCCGGTAGACCGGGCGGCACTCCTTGTCGCCCAGCGAGTTCAGCAGGATCCGGAACTCGCGCAGGCCCAGCGCGCGGTACGCCTGGTCGGCGAGGATGATCAGCTCGGCGTCGAGCGCCGGGTCCTCGGCGCCGATGGCCTCCGCGCCGACCTGCGAGAAGTGGCGGTAACGGCCCTTCTGCGGGCGCTCGTAGCGGTAGTACGAGCCGGAGTACCAGAGCTTGACCGGCAGGTTGCCCAGCTTGTGGAGGTTGGCCTCCAGGGCCGCCCGGAGCACCGACGCGGTGCCCTCGGGGCGCAGGGCGAGCTGGGAGCCGCCCTTGGTGGTGAGGGTGTACATCTCCTTGGTCACGATGTCGGTGGACTCGCCGACGCCGCGCGAGAAGAGGGCCACGTCCTCGAAGCCGGGGGTCTCGATGTAGCCGTAGCCGGAGTTCTTCAGCGGGGCGGCGATCGCCTCGCGCACCGCCAGGAACTTCGCGGAGTCCGGCGGGGTCAGGTCGTACGTGCCCTTGGGGGCCTTGAAGGTGCTCACAGTCGCTCTCGTCACATTCCTCGTCGGGGCGCGTCCGCACCGGTCATTCCGGTCAGAAACGGGTTGGTGGCGCGCTCGCGGCCGATGGTCGTCTGGGGACCGTGGCCGGACAGCACCACGGTCGAGTCGTCGAGCGGCAGGCACACACGGGCCAGCGACTCGAGGAGCTCGGCGTGGTCGCCGCCGGGCAGGTCGGTGCGTCCGACGGAGCCGGCGAAGAGCAGGTCGCCCGAGAAGAGGACCGGGGGGATCTCCGGGCTCTCGGGCATCCTGAACGTCACCGACCCCTTGGTATGG
Organism: Streptomyces sp. NPDC052299; assembly: GCF_040679335.1. NCBI lineage: Bacteria > Bacillati > Actinomycetota > Actinomycetes > Kitasatosporales > Streptomycetaceae > Streptomyces > Streptomyces sp. NPDC052299. The sequence goes on from NZ_JBFAUP010000013.1 coordinate 134,755, forward strand.
CCGGGCGCGTGCGAGACGCCGAACTCCATGCCCGCGAGGCTCAGCCGGGCGCCGTCGGTCAGCTCCTGGACGTCGTCCGGCTCCCCCACCGTCAGCTCGCCCATGAGCGGCATCCCGATGGAGCGGCCGAGCGCCTTCTCCGGGTCGCTCATCATGTAGCGGTCCTCGGGGTGGATCCAGGCGGGGACGTCGTGCGCGCCGCACACCGGGACGACCGAGGCGACGTGGTCGATGTGGCCGTGCGTGAGGACGACGGCGACGGGCTTGAGCCGATGCTTCCTCAGCGTCTCCTCGACTCCGGCGGCGGCCTGGTGGCCCGGGTCGATGATCACGCACTCCTCACCCGCGGCGGGGGCGACCAGGTAACAGTTGGTCCCCCAGGCCCCGGCGGGGAACCCGGCAATCAGCACGTTCGTCCTCAATCGGTAGTCCTGCGCGGAAGAGCGACCGTGAGGTCACAGCAGTTCAGAGCCTACCGGCGCTCCTCATTCCACAGCTAACCCATATACGGTACGGGGCGACCCAGGCCCGAACACACGACGTACAAGGAGAACACCCGGTGGTCACCAGCGATCAGCGGCGGCGGCAGCTCGCCCGGGAGAAGTACGAGCGGCAGCAGCGGCGCCGGGAGGAGGCCCGGCGGCGTACGAGGCGGCTGACGCTCGCCATCACTTCGGCGGTCGCCGTGGTGGCGGTCATCGCGGGCGCGACGTACCTCGCCACCAGCGGGGACGACGACAAGGACAAGACGGACGCGGCGGCGAGCCAGAGCCCGTCGGCCGAGGCGTCGCCCTCCCCGACGGAGGAGGCGAAGCCGGAGCCGGCGATGAAGATCGACAAGAAGGCCAAGTACACGATGTCGCTCAAGACGAGCCAGGGCGACATCGCGTTCACCATGGACGCGTCGAAGACCCCGCACACGACGAACTCCTTCAAGTCGCTGGCCGACAAGAAGTTCTTCGACGGCACCAAGTGCCACCGGCTGACCACGGAGAACATCTACGTCCTCCAGTGCGGCGACCCCAAGGGCGACGGAACCGGCGGTCCGGGCTACACCATCCCCGACGAGAACCTGACCGCGCTGGGCAAGGCCGGCGCCGACGGCTCCGTGACGTACCCGGCCGGCACGGTGGCGATGGCCAACACCGGCCAGCAGCACACCGGCGGCAGCCAGTTCTTCCTGGTCTACAAGGACAGCAAGCTGCCGCCCACGTACACGCCGTTCGGCACGATGGACGCGAAGTCGCTGAAGGCCGTCGAGGCCGTCGGCAAGGCCGGAGTGGACGGCGGCGGACCCGACGGTGCGCCGAAGAAGGCCGTGAACATCTCGAAGCTGACCGTCGACAAGGTGTGATGCGGGGGCGGGCGGGCCGGGCGGCGAATAAATCCAGCCGTGCTGAGTGCGGACAGCCGGGCGGCCCGTCGCCTAGATTGGCGTCGTGCAGGGCGGGCGGTGCCCGCCCCAGGAAACTGTGGACGATGCCAGGGGGGTGATCCCCTCGCGGGCATCAGGTGGAGGAGGCGCTGTGAGCAGCGACCCGTGGGGCCGTGTCGATGAGACGGGCACCGTGTACGTGCGTACAGCCGACGGCGAGCAGGTCGTCGGATCGTGGCAGGCCGGTTCGCCTGCGGAGGCCCTGGCCTACTTCGAGCGCAAGTACGAGGGCATTGTGGTCGAGATCGGCCTCCTCGAACGGCGGGTGAAGACCACCGATCTGTCCGCGAAGGACGCGACGACCGCCATCGAGCACCTGCGCACGCAGGTCGACGAGCACCACGCGGTCGGCGACCTGGACGCGCTGCGCAAGCGGCTGGACGCGCTCGTCGCGACGGTCGAGTCGCGCCGCGAGGAGCGCAAGGCCCAGAAGGCGAAGCAGGCCGACGAGGCGAAGCACGCCAAGGAGGCCCTGGTCGCCGAGGCCGAGGAGCTGGCGCAGAGCGAGCAGTGGCGCTCCGCGGGCGAGCGGCTGCGCGCCCTCGTGGACACGTGGAAGGGCCTGCCCAGGCTCGACCGCAAGTCCGACGACGAGTTGTGGCACCGCTTCTCGCACGCCCGCTCGGCGTTCTCCAAGCGCCGCAAGGCCCACTTCGCCTCGCTGGACGCCCAGCGCGAGGAGGCCCGCAAGGTCAAGGAGAAGCTGGTCACGGAGGCCGAGGCGCTCTCCGGGTCCACGGACTGGGGGGCCACCGCCGCCCGCTACCGCGACCTGATGACCCAGTGGAAGGCGGCGGGCCGCGCCCAGCGCGAGGCCGAGGACGAGCTGTGGAACCGTTTCCGCGGTGCCCAGGACGTCTTCTTCGCCGCCCGTGGCGAGGTCTTCGCGGAGCGCGACGCGGAGCAGGGCGAGAACCTCAAGCTGAAGGAGGAGCTCGCCGACGAGGCCGAGAAGCTGGTGCCGGTGACGGACCTGAAGGCGGCCAGGGCCGCGTTCCGGGGCATCAACGAGCGCTGGGAGGCCATCGGCCACGTACCGCGTGACGCCCGTCCGAGGGTCGAGGGGCGGATGCAGGCGGTGGAGCGGGCGCTCCAGGAGGCCGAGGAGGCCGAGTGGCGCCGGACGAACCCGGAGGCGCGGGCCCGCGCCGCGGGTCTGACCGGTCAGCTCCAGGCGGCCGTGGACAAGCTGCGCGGCCAGATCGACGCGGCCCGTGCCTCGGGCAACAACGCCCGCGCGGACAAGCTGGCCCGTGAGCTGGAGGGCCGGCAGGCCCTGCTCGACCAGGCGCTCAAGGGCCTGGAGGAGTTCGGCGGCTGACAAGCACACGAGAGGGGCCCTTCCGCGTTCGCGCGGAAGGGCCCCTCTCGTCGTATGTACGCCTGGCTAGGGCCGGCGGGCCGAGGTCACCCGGTAGACGTCGTAGACGCCCTCCACGCCCCGTACCGCCTTCAGGACGTGGCCGAGGTGCTTCGGGTCGCCCATCTCGAAGGTGAAGCGCGAGGTGGCCACCCGGTCCCGGGAGGTCTGGACGGCGGCGGACAGGATGTTGACGTGCTGGTCCGAGAGGACCCGGGTGACGTCCGACAGGAGCCGGGACCGGTCCAGCGCCTCGACCTGGATGGCGACCAGGAAGACCGAGGACTGGGTGGGCGCCCACTCGACGTCCAGGATGCGTTCCGGCTGCTGGGAGAGGGAGTCCACGTTCACGCAGTCCGCGCGGTGCACCGAGACTCCGCTGCCCCGGGTGACGAAGCCGATGATGGGGTCGCCGGGCACGGGCGTACAGCAGCGGGCGAGCTTGACCCACACGTCGTCGACGCCCTTGACGACGACCCCGGGGTCGGCGTTGGAGCGGCGCTTGGTGCGGCTGCGGGAGGGCGGGGTGCTCTCCTCCAGGTCCTCGTTGGCCGCGTCCTCGCCGCCGAGGGCCTGGACCAGCTTCTGCACGACGCCCGCGGCGGCGACGTGGCCCTCGCCGATGGCCGCGTAGAGGGACGAGATGTCGGGGTAGCGCATCTCGTGCGCCAGGGTGACCAGCGAGTCGCCGGTCAGGATGCGCTGGATCGGCAGGTTCTGCTTGCGCATGGCCCGCGCGATGGCGTCCTTGCCCTGCTCGATCGCCTCGTCGCGGCGCTCCTTGGAGAACCAGGCGCGGATCTTGTTGCGGGCCCGGGGCGACTTGACGAAGCCCAGCCAGTCGCGCGAGGGCCCGGCGCCGGCCGCCTTGGAGGTGAAGACCTCGACCAGGTCGCCGTTGTCGAGCGTGGATTCCAGCGGCACGAGCCGGCCGTTGACCCGTGCTCCTATCGTCCGGTGGCCGACCTCCGTGTGGACGGCGTAGGCGAAGTCGACCGGGGTGGCCCCGGCGGGCAGCGCTATGACGTCGCCCTTGGGCGTGAAGACGAAGACCTCGTTGCGGGAGAGGTCGAAGCGCAGGGACTCCAGGAACTCGCTGGGGTCCTCGGTCTCCTTCTGCCAGTCCAGGAGCTGGCGGAGCCACGCCATGTCGTTGACGGTGTCCTGGCCGCGCCCGCTGTTCTTGGGGACGTCGGTGCGGACCTTGGAGGCGCCCGCGACGGCCTCCTGCTTGTACTTCCAGTGCGCGGCGATGCCGTACTCGGCGCGGCGGTGCATGTCGAACGTACGGATCTGGAGCTCGACGGGCTTGCCGCTGGGGCCGATCACCGTGGTGTGCAGCGACTGGTACATGTTGAACTTGGGCATCGCGATGTAGTCCTTGAACCGGCCGGGGACCGGATTCCATCGCGCGTGCACGGTGCCGAGCGCCGCGTAGCAGTCGCGGACGGTGTCCACGAGGACGCGGATGCCCACCAGGTCGTAGATCTCCGCGAAGTCGCGGCCCCGCACGATCATCTTCTGGTAGACGCTGTAGTAGTGCTTGGGCCGCCCGGTGACGGTGGCCTTGATGCGGGCGGCGCGCAGATCGGCCTGGACCTCGTCGGTGACGACGGCGAGGTATTCGTCGCGCTTGGGCGCGCGCTCGGCCACCAGCCGCACGATCTCGTCGTACATCTTGGGGTAGAGGATCGCGAAGGCGAGGTCCTCCAGCTCCCACTTGATGGTGTTCATGCCCAGGCGGTGGGCGAGCGGGGCGTAGATCTCCAGCGTCTCGCGGGCCTTCTTCTCCTGCTTCTCCCGCTTGAGATACCGCATGGTGCGCATGTTGTGCAGCCGGTCGGCGAGCTTGATGACCAGGACGCGCGGGTCCTTGGCCATGGCGACGACCATCTTGCGCACGGTCTCGGCCTGGGCGGCCTCGCCGAACTTGACCTTGTCCAGCTTGGTGACGCCGTCCACCAGCAGGGCGACCTGGTCGCCGAAGTCGCGGCGCAGGGTGTCCAGGCCGTATTCGGTGTCCTCGACCGTGTCGTGCAGCAGCCCGGCCATCAGGGTGGCCGGATCCATGCCCAGCTCGGCGAGGATCGTCGTCACGGCGAGCGGGTGCGTGATGTACGGGTCGCCACTCTTGCGCTTCTGGCCGCGGTGCCAGCGCTCGGCGACCTGGTAGGCCCGCTCGATCTGGCGCAGCGTGGAGGTCTCGGTCTTGGCGTCGTTGCCGCGGACGATCCGCAGCAGCGGTTCGAGCACCGGGTTGTACGGGCTGGAGCGCTGGACGCCGAGCCGGGCGAGGCGGGCCCGGACGCGGTTGGAGGAGCCGCCGGAGCGGGAGGCCGGGCCGGTGGGCGAGGCGGCTGCGGCGGCAGGCTTCGCTGGAGGCTTCGGTGCGGTCGGAGCGGGCGCGGCCGGCTGCGCGGGGGAAGCGGGCGCGGGACCGTTGGCCTCGGCGGGCGCGGGGCCCGTGCCGGGCTGGGGCGCCGGAGGCTTCGGCTTCTCCGCGGACTGCTGCTTCGCGGGCGTGGCGGAGGCGCCCCCGGGCTTGTCGGGCTGCGGGGCGGCGACTGGCTGGGCCTCGTCTGGCAAGAGCGCTCCTCGTGCGGATCCGGACACACCCGGAAGGGCCATCGTAACGACCCGGCGGCCGGTCCTCCCCCGGGGACCGTGAGAGCCCTGACAACGCCGACGGGCACCCGGTTGTTCCCGGGTGCCCGTCGGCGTCGGTGCGGCAGGTCCTCAGACCGTGATCAGGGCCTCCAGCGGGGCTCCGCGCAGGCTGTCGGCCAGGCGGGCCCGGCCGGACAGGAAGCCCAGCTCCATGAGGACGGCGACCCCGGCGACCTGGGCGCCGGCCCGGCGGATGAGCTCCAGGGAGGCGTCGGCGGTGCCGCCGGTGGCGAGCACGTCGTCGATGACCATGATCCGGTCGTCGGCCGACAGGTCCTCCGCGTGGATCTCGATCTCGGCGGTGCCGTACTCCAGCTCGTAGGCCTGGCTGAGCGTGGCCCCCGGCAGCTTCCCTGCCTTGCGGACCGGTACGAAGCCGAGGCCGGCCCGGACCGCGACGGGGGCGGCCAGGATGAAGCCGCGGGCCTCCAGGCCGACGATCTTCGTGGCGCCGTGCCGCCGGCACAGCTCCGCGAGGGCGTCGGTGAGGGCCGTGAAGGCGACCGGGTCCGCGAGCAGGGGGGTGATGTCCTTGAACATCACGCCCGGCTTCGGGTAGTCCGCCACGTCACGGATGCGGCTGAGCAGGAGCTCCCTGACGCTGTCGGTGGTGCTGGTCATCAGCGCTTCCCCGGGGTCCGGCCGTGGCCCCTCGGCTGCTGGCGCTGTCCGACGACCGCGCCTGCCGGAGCCGCGTCCTCGTAGTCGTCCTCGCCCCGGTCGTCCTCGGTCTCGCCCTTGGCGGCGGCGGCCGCGCGCTTGGCGAGGACCCGCTTCTTGAGGGCCTTCATCTGCGGCTCGCGTTCCTTGAGGTCGGCGACCAGCGGGGTGGCGATGAAGATCGAGGAGTACGCACCGGCCGCGAGGCCGACGAAGAGGGCGAGCGAGATGTCGTTCAGCATGCCGGCGCCGAGGACGCCGCCACCGATGAACAGCAGACCGGCGACCGGCAGCAGCGCGACGACGGTGGTGTTGATCGAGCGGACCAGCGTGCTGTTGATGGAGCGGTTGGCGACGTCGCTGTACGTCCACCGGGTCTGCTTGGTGATCCCCTTCGTGCCCTCCTTGAGGCTGTCGAAGACGACGACCGTGTCGTAGAGGGAGTAACCGAGGATGGTGAGCAGACCGATCACGGTGCCCGGGGTGACCTCGAAGCCGACCAGGGCGTAGACACCGACCGTGATGGTGATGTCGTGGATCAGCGCGACGAGGGCCGCCACCGCCATCCGCCACTCGAAGGCGATGGCCAGGTAGATCACGACCAGGATCATGAAGACCCCGAGGCCGGTCCACGCCTTGTTGGCGATCTGCTCGCCCCAGCTGGGACCGACGAGGTCGGCCGCGATCTTCTCGCGCGGGACGTCGAGGTCCTTGGCGAGCTTGTCCTGGATCTCGTCCGACTTCTGGGTGTCGACCTCGGTGATCTGGATGCGCAGCGCGCCGTTGCCGAGCTTCTGGACGATGGCCTGGTGGCCGGAGGCCTCCGACGCCAGGTCCTCGGCCTCGGAGACGGAGACGCTCGTCTTCGGGGTGGTGAAGACGGCACCGCCCTTGAACTCGATGCCCATGTTCAGGCCGCTGACCACCAGGCCGAGGACGGCCGTGATGGTGATCAGGACGGAGACGCCGTACCAGATCCTGCGCTTGCCGATGAAGTCGTAGCCGACCTCGCCTCGGTAGAGACGGGCGCCGAGATTCCCGAGTCGCGACATCTCACGCCTCCTTCGGTTCGGTGGGGGCGTTGACACGACGGGAGCGGCGCAGCGGCGGCTTGGCGCCGAGACGCTTGGGGTCCAGACCGGACCACGGGTGGCCGCTGGCGAAGAACTTCTTGCGCGCCATGATCGTCATGAGCGGCTTGGTGAAGAAGAACACCACGACGACGTCCAGCAGGGTGGTGAGACCCAGCGTGAACGCGAAGCCCTGGACCTTGCCGACGGTGACCACGAAGAGCACGGCAGCGGCGAGGAACGACACGAAGTCGGAGACCAGGATGGTCCGCCGGGCGCGCGGCCAGCCGCGTTCCACGGCGGGGCGCAGCGTACGGCCCTCGCGGATCTCGTCCCGTACGCGTTCGAAGTACACGATGAACGAGTCCGCGGTGATGCCGATGGCCACGATGGCACCGCAGACGGCCGGGAGGTTCAGCGCGAAGCCGATGGCCGGGCCGAGCAGCGACATGATCGTGTAGCTGAGGATGCCGGAGACCAGGAGGCTGAGCAGGGCGATGAATGCCAGGCCGCGGTAGTAGGCCACCAGGTAGATGACGACGAGGGCGAGGCCGATGGCGCCGGCGATGAGCCCGGCCTTCAGCTGCTCGCCGCCGAGCGCGGCGGTGACGGTGGTGACGCTCTGCTCCTTGAAGGAGAGCGGGAGCGCACCGTAGGAGAGCTGGTTGGCCAGGGCCTCGGCGGAGTCCTGGTTGAAGCTGCCGGAGATCTCGGCGCTGCCGCTCAGCTGCTCGCTGACCCGGGGGGCGGAGACGACCTCGCCGTCCAGGGCGATGGCGAACTGGTTCTGCGGCTCCTGCTGCGTGGAGAGCTTCTTGGTGATCGTCTGGAACTGCTTGGAGCCCTTGCCGGAGAACTCCATCTGGACGATCCACATGCCGCGCTGCTGGTCGAAGGCCGCCTTGGCCGACTTGACCTCGGTGCCGGAGACCTCGGCCGGGCCGAGCACGTACTTGGCGTCGCCCTCCTGGCTGCACGCCACGACCGTGTCACCGGCCTTGCTGCCCTGGGCGGCCTTGGAACGGGACGCCTTGCTGGAGCAGTCGAGCGACTCGAACTGCTTCTGGAGCTTGGCGGCGGCGGCCTGGTCCTCGGCGGACGCGGACTCACTGGCCTTCGGCGTGGCGCTGGCCTTCGGCGACGGCGAGGAGTCGGCCTTCAGGGCGCCGGTGACCGCGCGGCCCTGGGTGGTGGCACTGGCACTCGGCTTCGACGAGGGGTCGGCGGCCTTGTCGCCGTCCGTCGCCTTCTCGGAGGCGGACGCCTTCGGCGAGGGCGAGGTGCTGGCCTTGCCGGAGGGCGAGGCGCTGGGGTCCGGGGTGGGCGTGCCCTGGGCGACGGTGAGCACCGGCCGGAAGTACAGCTTGGCGGTGGTGCCGACCTGCGCCCTGGCCTCGGCGGAGTCCGTGCCCTTGGGGATGTTGACGATGATGTTGCGATCGCCCTGGGTCTGGACCTCGGCCTCGCTGACCCCGAGACCGTTGACACGGCGGTTCATGATGTCGACCGCGGTGTCCATGTTGGTCTTGTTGATCGCCTTTTCCTGGCCGGGCTCGGCCTTGGCCTCCAGCGTGATGGAGGTGCCGCCCGCCAGGTCGATGCCGAGTCGCGGCGTCGGCTGGTCGGCCAGGAACATCCCGCCGGTGAGGGCGACCATGGCGATCAGGATCAGCGCCAGGGAACGCCCTGGCTTCCCCTGACCACCGGCCGCGCCTCGGCCCTTCTTCGGTGCTGCCACCTTGTCGTTTCTCCCTGTCCAACCGCCCCGCGCCGGGTATGCGTCCGAGCGGCCACGAAGTTTAGTGGGGACCCGCCCCCGCGAAGGCACGCACGCACCGGGGTGCCGGACGCCTGTGGGCTCACGGCATCCCCGGGTCGCGGTGTGCTACTTCGCGTCGGCCTCGCCGTCGGCCTTGCCGTCGGACTTCTTGTCGTCCGCGGCCTCGGCGTCGACGTCCTCGTCCGAGTCGGTCTTCTTGACCAGGTCGGTCTTGGCGTCGTCGGCCTCGGTCAGCGAGGAGGCGTCGTCCGGCACGACCGCGCCGTCGACGTCGAGCTCCGGGTCGTCGCCGTGGACGATGCGGTTGTACTCCGCGTCGTCCAGGACGGCGCCGATCGCGTTCTTCGCGTACACGGCGTGGACGCCGGGGGCGACCTCAAGGAGGACCGTGTCGTCGTGAAGCTCCTTGACGGTGGCGTACATGCCCCCGATCGTGCGGACGCCGGTGCCGGGCTGCATCTCATTGCGCATGGCCGCAGCCGCCGCCTGCTTCTTCTTGGCGGACCGCGTCATCAGGAACATGGCCCCGATGAGCACGATGAAGGGGAGGAGAGTCACGGGATTCACGGGACGAATTTCCTTCGCACGACCGCACTGGAGAACGGCCTGGTCTACGGGGGTGGGTACACCGACCCGTTACGGGCGGCATCGGCGGAGTCTAAGCGAGTCCGCATCGATGGAACAACGCCCAGCATGGCACCGTGGTTCCGCTTGCGGTCAACCTGTGACGCATCACGCCCCGAACAAGCCCTGTTGTCCCGTTACGCCGTGCTGCGGAGGAACCAGTCCCAGGTGGGCCCACGCGGCAGGGGTGGCGACCCGTCCGCGCGGCGTCCTGGCCAGCAGTCCTTCCCGTACGAGGAAGGGCTCGGCGACCTCCTCGACGGTCTCGCGCTCCTCCCCCACGGCCACCGCGAGCGTGGACAGGCCCACCGGCCCCCCGCCGAACAGCTTGAGCAGGGCCCCCAGGACCGCCCGGTCCAGCCGGTCCAGGCCCCGGGCGTCGACCTCGTACACCCCGAGGGCCGCCGACGCGACCTCCCGGTCGATCCGGCCGTCGGCCTTGACCTGGGCGTAGTCCCGCACGCGGCGCAGCAGGCGGTTGGCGATACGGGGTGTGCCCCGGGAGCGGCCGGCGATCTCGGCGGCGCCCTCGGCGTCCAGCTCGACGTCCAGCAGGCGGGCGGAGCGGTGGATCACCCTTTCCAGCTCGGCGGGGGCGTAGAACTCCATGTGCCCGGTGAAGCCGAAGCGGTCGCGCAGCGGGGGCGGCAGCAGCCCGGCCCGGGTGGTGGCGCCGACCAGCGTGAAGGGGGGCAGCTCCAGCGGGATCGCGGTGGCGCCAGGGCCCTTGCCGACGATGACGTCGACCCGGAAGTCCTCCATGGCCATGTACAGCATCTCCTCGGCTGGCCGGGACATGCGGTGGATCTCGTCCAGGAACAGCACCTCGCCCTCCTGGAGCGAGGAGAGGATCGCCGCGAGGTCGCCGGCGTGCTGGATGGCGGGGCCCGAGGTGATCCGGATCGGGGCGTTCATCTCCGCCGCGATGATCATGGAGAGGGTGGTCTTGCCGAGGCCGGGCGCGCCGGAGAGCAGGACGTGGTCCGCGGTGGCGCCGCGGGCGCGGGCGGCCTTGAGGACCAGGTCGAGCTGTTCGCGGACCTTTTCCTGACCGACGAACTCGTCCAGGTCCTTGGGGCGCAGCGCGGCCTCGACCGCGGTGTCGTCGCCGTCCGCGCCGGCGTCGACCAGCCGCTCGTCGAGCCGGTCGTCCGTGCCGGCTCCGGTGTCGTCCCAGTTCATCTCGTCTGTCCGCCTCGGATGTATCGGTGCCCGGCCGGGGGTGGCCGGCCGGGCGGAGAAGGGGTGCCCGTGCCGCTCAGCGCGCCCGGTTGAGGGTCTGCAGGGCGGCGCGCAGCAGCTGCGGCACGGGTGCCTGGCCCCCGGCGGCGAGGGCTTCCTCGGCCTGGGGTGCGACGGCGGCAACCGCCTCGTCGGCCTCGCGGGTGGCGTAGCCGAGGCCGATCAGGGCGGCCTGGAGCTGGTCGCGCCAGGAGGCGGAGACGGCGGTGCCGATGCCCTGACCGGGGGCGTGGGCACCGATCGGTTCGCCCAGCCGGTCCTTCAGTTCCAGCAGGAGCTTCTGGGCGCCCTTCTTGCCGATGCCGGAGACGGCGGTGAGCGCCTTCTCGTCGCCGGTGGCCACGGCGAGCCGCAGGGCGTCCGGGGTGTGCGTGGCCAGCATGGCCTGGGCGAGCCGGGGGCCGACGCCGCTGGCGGTCTGGAGGAGCTCGAAGACCTGCCGCTCGTCGTCGTCGGCGAAGCCGTAGAGGGTCAGCGAGTCCTCGCGGACGACGAGCGAGGTGGCGAGTCTCGCCTCCTGGCCGACGCGCAGGGCGGCCAGGGTGTTCGGCGCGCACTGGACGGCCATGCCGATGCCGCCGACCTCGATGACGGCCGTGGTCGGGGCGAGAGCGGCGACGGGGCCGGTGACGAAGGCGATCATCGGGGGACCTTCCGGACGGGTACGGCTGCGGTGCGCGGGAGGCGCGGGGTGCGGGCGGCGGCCGCCGCGTGCGCCTGCTGGAGTCGGTTGAGGGCGGGGGCGCGCCAGATGTGGCAGATGGCGAGCGCCAGGGCGTCCGCGGCGTCGGCCGGTTTCGGCGGGGCGTCCAGCCGCAGGAGCCGGGTCACCATGGCTCCCACCTGCGCCTTGTCCGCGCGTCCGCTGCCGGAGACGGCGGCCTTGACCTCGCTGGGCGTGTGCAGGGCGACGGGGAGGCCGCGCCGGGCCGCGCAGAGCATGGCGATCGCGCTGGCCTGGGCGGTGCCCATAACCGTACGCACGTTGTGCTGGGCGAAGACCCGTTCCACGGCGACGCAGTCGGGGCGGTGTTCGTCCAGCCATTCCTCGATGCCGCGCTCGACGGCGACCAGGCGGTGACCGAGCTCCGCGTCGGCGGCGGTGCGCACGACGCCCACGCCGAGCATGGTGAGCGGGCGGCCCGCGACGCCCTCGACCACGCCGACCCCGCACCGGGTCAGACCCGGGTCCACGCCGAGCACGCGCATGGTCGCCCCTCCCTGCCGATCGGTCAACTGTTCCAGTGTTTCAGCAGGCTATCGGTCGCCACCGACAATGCGGACGGGCCGACGGGGTGTGTCCCCCGCCGGCCCGTCCGCAACGGCTGTGTCGGACGCGGCTCAGGCGTCGACCTTCGCCATGACCTCGTCGCTGACGTCGAAGTTGGCGAAGACGTTCTGCACGTCGTCGCTGTCCTCCAGCGCGTCGATCAGCTTGAAGATCTTGCGGGCGCCCTCTTCGTCCAGGTCGACCTGCATGGTCGGCAGGAAGTTGGCCTCGGCCGAGTCGTAGTCGATGCCCGCCTCCTGGAGCGCGGTGCGGACCGCGACCATGTCGGTGGCCTCGCTGACGACCTCGAAGGTGTCGCCGAGGTCGTTGACCTCCTCGGCGCCCGCTTCGAGAACGGCACCGAGCACGTCGTCCTCGGTCAGCTCGCCCTTGGGGACGATGACGACGCCCTTGCGGTTGAAGAGGTACGAGACGGAACCCGGGTCGGCCATCGAGCCGCCGTTGCGGGTCATGGCGACCCGGACGTCGGACGCGGCACGGTTGCGGTTGTCGGTCAGGCACTCGATGAGCACCGCGACACCGTTGGGCCCGTAACCCTCGTACATGATCGTCTGGTAGTCGACGCCGCCCGCCTCGAGACCGCCACCGCGCTTGACCGCGGAGTCGATGTTCTTGTTCGGGACCGAACTCTTCTTCGCCTTCTGGATCGCGTCCACGAGGGTCGGGTTGCCCTCGGGGTCCACACCGCCGGTGCGGGCCGCGACCTCGATGTTCTTGATCAGCTTCGCGAAGAGCTTGCCGCGCTTGGCGTCAATCACGGCCTTCTTGTGCTTCGTCGTAGCCCATTTAGAGTGGCCGGACATCTGCCTTCTCCTTCGCGTCACCAAATTCCGTACGAACCCGAGAGATCCTACCGGGATCGAGTCACCCGGCCGCGCGCACCATCTCGGTGAAGTACGCGTGGAGCCGGTGGTCGCCGGTCAGTTCCGGGTGGAACGACGTGGCGAGGGCGTTGTTCTGCCGCACGGCGACGATGTGTCCGCCGTGCTCCGCGATCACCTTCGCCCCGGCGCCCACGGACTCGACCCAGGGGGCCCTGATGAAGACGCCCTCGACCGGCCCGCCGTCGATCCCGGCGACGTCGACGGCCGCCTCGAAGGACTCGTTCTGCCGCCCGAAAGCGTTACGGCGCACGATCATGTCGATGCCGCCCAGCGTCTCCTGGCCGGACCGGGGGTCGAGGATCTTGTCGGCGAGCAGGATCATCCCGGCGCAGGTGCCGTACACCGGCATCCCGGCCGCGATCCGCTCGCGCAGGGGGTCCAGCATGCCGAAGAGGGCGGCCAGCTTGGACATGGTGGTGGACTCGCCGCCGGGCAGGACCAGGCCGTCCACCTCGGCCAGTTCCCCGGGACGCCGGACCGGCCTGGCCAGGGCGTCCGCCGAGGCCAGGGCGATCAGGTGTTCCCGGACGTCGCCCTGGAGGGCCAGGACTCCGATCACAGGGGTGTCGTTCATCGGTGACTACCAGCCGCGGTTGGCGTAGCGCTCGGCCTCGGGCAGCGTGTCGCAGTTGATGCCGACCATGGCCTCGCCCAGGTTCCGGGAGGCGTCCGCGATGATCTTCGGGTCGTCGTAGAAGGTGGTGGCCTTCACGATGGCGGCGGCGCGCTTGGCCGGGTCGCCGGACTTGAAGATCCCGGAGCCGACGAACACGCCCTCGGCACCGAGCTGGCGCATCAGCGCCGCGTCGGCCGGGGTGGCGACACCGCCGGCGGAGAACAGCACGACGGGCAGCTTGCCCAGCTCCGCGACCTCCTTGACCAGCTCGTAGGGGGCGCGCAGGTCCTTGGCGGCGGCGTACAGCTCGTTGTTGTCGAAGCCGCGCAGCCGGGCGATCTCGTTCTTGATCTGGCGCAGGTGGCGGACGGCCTCCACCACGTTCCCGGTGCCCGCCTCGCCCTTGGAGCGGATCATGGCCGCGCCCTCGGCGATCCGGCGCAGCGCCTCGCCCAGGTTGGTGGCGCCGCAGACGAAGGGGGTGGTGAAGGCGAACTTGTCGCTGTGGTTGACCTCGTCGGCCGGGGTCAGGACCTCGGACTCGTCGATGTAGTCGACGCCGAGGGACTGGAGGACCTGCGCCTCCACGAAGTGACCGATGCGGGACTTGGCCATCACCGGGATGGACACCGACTCGATGATCTCCTCGATCATGTTCGGGTCCGACATCCGGGCCACGCCGCCGTCCTTGCGGATGTCGGCCGGCACCCGCTCCAGGGCCATGACCGCCACGGCGCCCGCGTCCTCGGCGATCTTCGCCTGCTCGGCGTTGACGACGTCCATGATCACGCCGCCCTTGAGCTGCTCGGCCATGCCGCGCTTGACGCGGGCGGTGCCGGTGGCCGGAGCGTCGGCGGACTGCGGGGTGCTGGGAAGCGTGGACACGGATGACCTCACTGGGGGGAGCGGATGCGGACGCGCCGAATGACGCAGTGCCGAGCAAACTCCCCCGCACCAGTCCACAGCAAGGGCCAATGGAAGGCCGGTGGATCGTTTTTCGCCCGCGTCCCCGCGTACGGGAACGGGGCACTGTCCGTCAGCTGCCCGGCCGGTCCGCCAGGGCCACCGGCGGCTCGTCGTCCATCTCGAAGGCCAGCGGGAACGGCGCGTGCCCCGCCAGCCGGAACCACCGCACCGTGCGGTGCCGGCGCAGCGCCCGCGCCGCCCGCACCGCGTCGTTGTGGAAGCGGCGCGCCATCGGCACCCGCCGCACCGCGGCCGCCAGCTCGGAGGCCGCCTCCTGGCCCCCGGGGATCTCCCGCACCGCCTCCACCTGCGCGCTCTCGCCGAACACCGCGCGCAGGGCGGCGCTCAGCTCGCTCTCGGCGACCTCGCGGTGGTCCTGGGGCGACTGCCTCGCGGCGTGCGCGGCCTCGTAGAGCACGATCGACGCGGCCGGGTCGAGGACGCCGGAGGTAGCGAGCTCCTGGGTGACCGAGGCCCGGCGCAGCAGTTGCGCGTCGAGGGCCGCCCGGGCCGCGTCGATGCGGGTGTGCAGCCGGTCGAGGCGGCCCGCGGTCCAGCTGAGGTACAGGCCGATGGCGACGAGCACCACGACGGCCCAGATGATGAGGGTTACGGTCACGGGCGGCAAGGCTACCGGGGCGAAGGCCCCGCCAGGCGCTACTCCCGGGCCAGCCCGAACCTGGCCCGCAGCCCCGTCCGTTCGTCCGCCGCCACCGAGGCGGCGCCGTCCGTCACCGTCTCGTACACCGCGAGGATGTCCGCCCCGACCGTCGACCAGTCGAAGCGCCGCACATGGGCGCTCCCCCGCTCGCGCAGCCCGGCGCGCCGCTCCGGGTCGCCCAGCAGCCGGATCGCCGCCGCGGCCAGCGCGTCCGCGTTCTCGTTGGCGAACAGCTCGCCCGCCGCGCCCTGGTCCAGGACCTGCGCGAAGGCGTCCAGATCGCTGGCGAGGACCGGCGCGCCCGCCGACATGGCCTCGACCAGGATGATCCCGAAGCTCTCGCCCCCGGTGTTGGGCGCCACGTACAGGTCGACGCTGCGCAGCAGTCGCGCCTTGTCCTCGTCGCTCACCATGCCCAGGAACTCCACGCGCGAGCGCATCTCCTTCGGCAGCGAGGCGACGGCCTCCTCCTCGTCGCCCCGGCCGGCGACCAGGAGCCTGGTCTCCGGACGGGCGGCGAGGATCGCGGGCAGCGCGCGCATCAGCACGGGCAGGCCCTTGCGGGGCTCGTCGATGCGGCCGATGAAGCCGATCGTGCCGCCCTGCCACTCGGGCCGGGGCTCGGCCCGCGCGAAGAAGTCGACGTCCACCCCGTTCGGGATGACCACGGCGTCGCCGCCCAGGTGCTCGACCAGGGTCCGGCGGGCGTACTCGCTGACCGCGATCCGCGCGCTGATCTTCTCCAGCGCCGCCTGCAGGATCGCGTACGCGGCGATCATCGCCCGGGAGCGCGGGTTGGACGTGTGGAACGTGGCGACGATCGGCCCCTGCGCCGCCCAGCAGGTCAGCAGCCCCAGCGACGGCGAGGTCGGCTCGTGGATGTGGATCACGTCGAACGTGCCCTCGTGCAGCCAGCGCCGCACCCGGGCCGCCGACAGGAACCCGAAGTTCAGCCGGGCCACCGAGCCGTTGTACGGGACCGGCACGGCCCGGCCCGCGGAGACCACGTACGGCGGCAGCGGCGTCTCGTCGTCGGCCGGGGCCAGCACCGAGACCTCGTGGCCGAGCCGGATCAGATGCTCGGCCAGGTCGCGGATGTGGAACTGCACACCGCCCGGGACGTCCCAGGAGTACGGGCAGACGATGCCGATCTTCACGTCGGGTCTCCGCTCCGGTCCGCGCGGGGTTCGAGGTCGGCGAGCCAGAGCCGTTGCAGCATGTGCCAGTCCTCCGGGTGCTCGGCGATGCCCACGGCGAACGCGTCGGCCAGGGCCTGTGTCATCACCGCCGTCTTCGCGGCGCGGTCGCCGGACTCCGGCACCTCGACCGGCGGGTGGATGCGTGCCTTCATCACCGGCGTGTCGTCATAGCTGAGCGTCACGGGCAGCAGCAGCGCGCCGGTCTGCTGGGCCAGCAGCGCCGGGCCGGCCGGCATCCGGGCCGTGTCGCCGAAGAACGACACCTCGATGCCCGACGAGGACAGATCGCGGTCGGCGACCAGGCAGACCAGACCGCCCGACCGCAGCCGCCGGGCCAGCGTCCCGAACGCGGCGCCGCCGGTGTGCGGCAGCACCTCCATGCCCAGGCCCTCGCGGTAGGCGACGAACCGGTCGTAGAGCGATTCCGGCTTCAGCCGCTCGGCGACGGTGGTGAACGGCACCTTCAGGTCCGTGGTCACCCACGCCCCGGCCAGATCCCAGTTCCCCAGGTGCGGCAGGGCGAGGACGACCCCGCGCCCGGAGTCCAGCCCGTCCGTCAGCCGGTGCGCGTCCGTGACGTCGATCGACGCCTTGATCCGCTCCGGGCTCCAGGTGGGCAGCCGGAACGACTCCATCCAGTAGCGCATGTACGAGCGCATACCGGCCCGCGACAGGGCGGCCAGCCGGGCCGGATCGGCATCCGGCACGACCCGCTTCAGGTTGGCCTCCAGCCTGAGCACGCTCTTGCCGCGCCGCTTCCACACCTGGTCGGCGAGGGTACGGAAGAGGGCCCGGGCAGCCGGTTCGGGCAGCGTCTTGACCGCCGCCCAGCCCAGCCCGTACAGCGCGTCGCTCAGGCGCTCCCTGGCGCCGGGCCGCGCCTCGGCGCCGCTCACTGCCCGCCCGAGTCCGCCGCGTCCGCCTCCGCCGCCTCACGGCGCACGGTGACGACCCGCTGGACCAGCGTCACGAGGCTGCCGACGGCGACGATCCACAGCGCGATCGGGAGCAGCACCTGGATGCCCGGCACCCCGAACTTGTGCAGCCCCGCGAAACCGGCCGCCACCAGCGAGATCACCAGCCGCTCGGCACGCTCCACGAGCCCGTTGACGGCCACCGGCAGCCCGATCGCCTCACCGCGCGCCTTGGTGTACGAGACCACCTGACCGCTCGCCAGGCAGAAGATCGCGACGGCGCACAACGTGTTGTCGTCGCCGCTGCCCGCGTACCAGAGGGCGAAGCCGCCGAAGATCGCGCCGTCGGCGACCCGGTCGAGCGTGGAGTCCAGGAACGCGCCCCACCGGCTGGAGATGCCCGCCTGGCGCGCCATGTTCCCGTCCACGAGGTCGGAGAACACGAAGATCGTGATGACGATCGTGCCCCAGAAGAACTCCCCCATCGGGAAGAAGACCAGCGCACCGGCCATCACCCCGGCCGTACCGATCAGGGTGACCGCGTCCGGGCTCACACCGAGGCGGAGGAGGAGTGCGGCGAACGGCGTGAGGACACGCGTGAAAAAGGCACGCGCGTACTTGTTCAGCATGGCCTTCCCGAGGGGTAGCTGGGCCGCGTGACCCCGTCGGCCACCGGCTGGGAGGATGCTGAAGGCCCTGGCCGGATCAGGGAGCGCTGGCCGGTGCGTGCGGCTGCAAGGCGCCGGAGCGTCTCCCTGGCGGAACCATGAAGACGTTTCGGTAACGCCGCAGACGTGCGTGCCGGGCGCCGCGAGCCCGGCCAGGGCCTTCAGCACCCTCCGGGGCCATGTTAGTCACGCCCAGCAGCGGTCACCCTACGGGCACCCCGGGCCGGTGCGGGCCCCCCATATGGACGTGGTGCCGAGGCGGTGCCAAGCTCGGAATACCGCGGGCGTCGCCGCCCCCGGGCGCCTGCCCGTACGCCACCGCCGGGAGGCATGATCATGGGCGACAAGGCACGCGCACGCACCGGAGCCGCCGGAGGAACACCGGCGGTCGGCCACCACCCCCGCGCCCTGCGCAACGTGGCCCTGGTCGGCCACAGCGGTTCCGGCAAGACCACACTGGTCGAAGCCCTCGCGCAGACCGCCGGGGCCCTCGGCCGCGCGGGCCGCGTCGAGGACGGCACGACCGTCTCCGACCACGAGGAGATCGAGCACCGCCAGAACCGGTCCGTCCAGCTCTCCCTGGTCCCCGTGGACTGGGACGGGCACCGCGTCAACCTGCTGGACACCCCCGGGTACGCCGACTTCGTCGGGGAGGTCAGGGCCGGGCTGCGGGCGGCGGACGCGGCCCTCTTCGTCGTCTCGGCCGCGCAGGAGCCCGAGGCCGTCGCCGCGACCACCCGGGCGCTGTGGGAGGAGTGCGCCGCGGTCGCGATGCCCCGCGCCATCGTGATCACCCACCTCGACACCGCCCGCACCCCGTTCGGCGCGATGACCCGGATCTGCGGGGAGCTCTTCGGCGAGGACGACCCCGACGCCGTCCTCCCCCTCTACCTGCCCGTGCTCGGCCCGGAGACCGCCGACGGGCACGCCCCGCTCACCGGCCTCACCGGCCTGCTCACCGCGCGCGTCTACGACTACTCCGGCGGCGAGCGCGCCGAACACCCACCGACCGGCGACGCGCGGGCGCCCCTGGCCGAGGCCCGCGCCCGCCTCATCGAGGGGATCATCGCGGAGAGCGAGGACGAAACACTGATGGACCGCTACCTCGGCGGCGAGCCCATCGACACCGGCACCCTGATCACCGACCTCGAACGCGCCGTGGCCCGCGGCTCCTTCCACCCCGTCCTCGCCGCCGCCCCCGCCGCCGAGGGCGCCCGCCAGGGCATCGGCACCGTCGAACTCCTGGACCTGATCACCGGCGGCTTCCCGACCCCGCGCGAACACCCGCTGCCCGCCGTCACCACCCCGGACGGCTCCCCGCTCCCCGCCCTCGACGGCGACCCCGAGTGCCCCCTGGCCGCCGAGGTCGTCAAGACGTCCTCCGACCCCTACGTCGGCCGGCTCTCCCTCGTCCGCGTGTTTAACGGCACCCTGCGCCCCGACGACACCGTGCACGTCCACGGCCACGGCCTCCGCTCCCCCGCGGACGAGGACCGCCCCAGCCACGAGGCGCGCACCCGGGCCGGCGCCCTCACCTCCCCCTTCGGGAAGCAGCAGCGGCCCCTCGACGCGTGCGTCGCCGGTGACCTGGCCTGCGTCGCCCGGCTGGAGACGGCCGAGACCGGCGACACCCTCTCCGGCACCGACCACCCCCTCCTCCTCGCCCCCTGGACCACCCCCGACCCCCTCCTCCCGCTCGCGGTCCGGGCCCACAGCAAGGCCGACGAGGACAAGCTCTCCCACAGCCTGTCCCGCCTCGTCGCCGAGGACCCCGCCCTGCGCCTCGAACAGAACCCGGACACCGGACAGCTCGTCCTGTGGGGCCTGGGCGAAGCCCACCTGGGCGTCGCCCTGGACCGGCTGCGCGACCACTACGGCGTGCGGGTCGACACCGTCCCGCACCGCGTCGCCCTCCGCGAGACCTTCGCCGGACCGGCCACCGGGCGCGGCCGCCACGTCAAGCAGTCCGGGGGCCACGGCCAGTACGCGGTCTGCGAGATCGACGTCGAACCGCTGCCCGCCGGCTCCGGCGTCGTATTCGAGGACCGGGTCGTCGGCGGCGCCGTGCCCCGCGCCTTCATCGCCTCCGTGGAGAAGGGCGTCCGCGCCCAGGCCGCCCGGGGCGTCGCCGCCGGACATCCCCTGGTCGACATCCGCGTCGTCCTGCGCGACGGCAAGGCCCACTCCGTGGACTCCTCCGACGCCGCCTTCCAGACCGCCGGCGCCCTGGCCCTGCGCGAGGCCGCCGCCGAGGCGCACGTCCAGTTCCTGGAACCGGTAGCCGAGGTCGGCGTCCTGGTGCCCGACGACTACGTCGGCCCGGTCATGAGCGACCTCTCGGGCCGCCGGGGCCGGGTCACCGGCACCGAACAGTCCGGCTCCGGACGCACCCTCGTCCGCGCCGACGTGCCCGAACTGGAGATCGACCGGTACGCGGTGGACCTGCGGGCCCTCACCCACGGCACCGGCCGCTTCCAACGGTCGTACACCCGCCACGAACCCATGCCCCCGCAGCTCGCCGACCGCGTCCACGCCGGCCGGGGGTGAGGCGAAACGGGCCACTCCCCCCGAACGTTGTCCACAGGGCCGGACGGCGGACGTATCCGGACGATACGCTGAGACCCCAGCTCAGAAAGTGTGCCGGGCACGGCAGTTGGGAAACAGCCGCAGGAGCGGTTCCTCGGTGGCGAGTGGGGGCGACAGTGGCCAGCAACGGATTCGATTTCTCACCCGGAGCGCAGATTCCGCTCCAGGGATCGGCAGGCGCAGCGGTGGCGACCAACGCCCTCGCCTCCGCCGCGTACCGCGACAGCCCGGTGGAGGAGATCCTCAAAGCCAACAGCGAGTGGCACAAGTCCGAGGTGAAGGCGGGCCGTTCCGGCTTCCTCAAGTCCGACTACTTCAAGCCCAACCTCGGCGAGGCGTTCGCCCGCGCCGTACAGGAGCGCATGCTCGGCGGCGCCCGCAAGGACCTCATCCAGTCCTTCGGCACCGACCCGCAGACCGTGGTCGAGCACTGCCTCTCCGCGAACAGCCTCCGCAAGCAACGCGACACCCGGCTCACCGCTGTCACCGTGCTGTTCGGCTTCCTGTTCCTGCCGGGCATGCTGCTGTGGATCATCGCCTTCCGGCTCCGCGACGGCTTCGCCAAGACCAAGGACAGGCTCCTCACCACCCTCGGCAACAGCCTGCTGCCCCTCGTCGGCATCGGCGTCGTCATCCTGATGATCCGACTGCCCCTGACCGGACTCCTCGCCCTCTACCTGCGCGCGATGCTCGTCGCCCCGGTCATCGGCTGGTACATCGCCAAACGGATCGCCGAGAGGTCCGCCCAGGACATGCGCGCCCGCTGGGAGGGCCTGCTCTCCGGCGGCGGCGTCACCGCCAAGATCCCCGAGTCCGTCCCGAAGAACCCCAGCGAGACCGCCCGCGAGGCCCTGCGCCAGGGCCTGGAGAAGCTCTCCGCCGAACAGCAGTCGAACTCCGTCTTCTACGCGGGCCCCAAGGGCATCCTCGGCATGGGCACCCGCTGGGGCAGCTGGCAGCTCGCCGAAGACCTCGTCCCCAAGGAACCGGGCAAGGAGATCCACCAGTTCCGCAGCTGGGACGTCATCCGCGTCATCCACGACCAGCTCAAGCTGCTGGAACGCGGCCCGCTGAACACCGGCGGATTCCCCACCCCCTCCGTCAACCACTGGATCGTCACCCCCATCGGAGAGAACGCGGACAGCGTCACCCGCCCCCAGGGCGAGGACGTCGCCACCTACCAGATCAAGCCCCACGAGATACAGCGGATCTGCAACCACCAGCAGTTCGGCGGCGGCAACCGCCACTACCTCGGCGTCCAGTTCACCCTCTGGGACGGCCAGCTCGTCATCACCATGATGATCACCGTCACCGTCCTCTACGAGACCCTGCGCATCGAGGTCACCGGACACGCCCTCGGACCCGTCCACTCCCTCTTCACCACCAAGCCCGCCGCGAAGACCCGGACCGTCAACAAGACCGTCCGGTTCTGGGAGACCCGCGACATCACCCTCGCCCTGGTCGACGCCCACGAGGTCACCCGCCTCGCCCTGCGCGCCCCCTTCACCTGGTATCCGCCGCTCCTGGACTACCTCGGCGGCAAGATCGCCCTGCCCGAGCCCTTCGGCCTCCGCCACGCCTGGGCCGAGAAGCCCTGGCGCCACCGCTTCATGGCCGACGACGCCATGCGCGCCGCCACCCCCGTCCTGCGCGTCGTCCACAACGCCGCCATCAAGGTCCTGGAGGAGCACGGCGTGGACACCGAGCGCTTCGACTCGCGCTCGTCGGTCCTCAGCGGCCTCGTGCAGGCCCCGACGCCCGGCAAGGCCGACCTCTACGACGCGTAACCACCCGCGTACGCGACGGGGCGCCCCGGAAGAAGACCGGAGCGCCCCGCACGGCGAGCAAGGAGAAGGAGACCAGGAGGGTCAAGCGGCCGGCCAGGCGTCCGCCAGCATCTTCCGCGTGTCCGCCAGCAGCTGCGGCAGCACCCGGGTGTGCCCCACCACCGGCATGAAATTGGCGTCACCGCCCCACCGGGGCACCAGATGCTGGTGCAGATGCGCGGCGATGCCCGCCCCCGCCACCGCACCCTGGTTCATCCCGATGTTGAAACCGTGCGCACCCGAGGCCGCCCGCAGCGCGGTCATCGCCCGCTTCGTGAAATCGGCGAGCTCCGCCGTCTCCGGACCGTCCAGCTCCGTGTAGTCCGCGACATGCCGGTACGGCACCACCATCAGGTGCCCGCCGTTGTACGGGTACAGATTCAGCACGGCGTACACCTTCGCACCGCGCGCGACGACGAGCCCGTCCTCGTCCGACTTCTCCGGAATCCCGCAGAACGGACAGCCGTCCCCCGCCTCCGGGCCGGTCGGCTTGTTCTCGCCCTGGATGTACGCCATCCGGTGGGGCGTCCACAGGCGCTGGAACGCGTCGGGCGTCCCCACTCCGATCTGCTGTTCCGGCTCACTCGTCATGCCGGCCAGCATATTGCTTCACCTGTGCGGAGCGTGTCGCCGGGGCCGATCCCGCACACGCACCGCGATGCTGGGCCGATGAGCGCGCGCACCCCGCCCCCTCCCGCCCTCACCCACTGGGAGCGGCGCACCGAGGTCCCGCTCCTCGCGGCCGCCCTGGTCTTCCTCGCCGGCTACGCGTTCCGCGTCCTCGCCCCGTACGACGCCCAGCCCTGGCACGACATCTCCCTCGCCCTCGTCGGCGCGACCTGGCTGCTGTTCGTCCTCGACTACGCGGTGCGCCTGCGCCTCAGCGGCCTCGGCCTCCGCTTCGTCCGCGTCCGCTGGCTCGACACCCTCGTCCTGGCCCTGCCGCTGCTGCGCCCGCTGCGCATGGTGCAGGTCTACACCGCGGTCCAGGAGAAGCGGGACCGCCCCCGCCTCGGCCTGTACGCGCGAGTGATCTCGTACGCCGGGATGACCGCCGTGCTCCTGGGCTTCTCGGCGGCCCTCAGCGTGTACCACTGGGAGCACGACGCCCCGGGCGCCTCGATCCGCACCTTCGGGGACGCGGTCTGGTGGGCGTGCGCGACGCTGACGACGGTGGGTTACGGGGATGCCGTGCCGGTGACGGCGGGGGGCCGGATCATCGCGGCGGGCCTGATGGCGTGCGGCCTGGCGCTGCTGGGGGCGGTGACGGGCGCGTTCTCGTCGTGGCTGATCCAGGTGTTCCGCAGGGAGGACGAGAAGGAGCCCCCGGCGAGCGCGTAGCTCGGCCGGGGGCTCATCCCCGCTTGCGCGGGGAGCAGGTCGTCGGCAGGTGCGGCCCACGGCACAGGTCCGGGTCACCCCCGCTCGCGCAGGGAACGCATCACACCTGAACGCGACGCTCCACCACGTCAACGAGCTTGGCGATCGCTTCGTCACGGGCGATGCCGTTCTCCTGCGACCCGTCGCGGTACCGGAACGACACCGTGCCCGCGTTCATGTCGTCGTCGCCGACGATGATCATGAACGGCACCTTGGCCTTCTGGTGGTTGCGGATCTTCTTCTGCATCCGGTCCGACGACGCGTCCACGTCGACGCGCAGGCCCTTCTTCCGGGCCTCCGCCGCGAACTCCTGGAGGTACGGGATGTGCGTGTCGCCGATCGGGATGCCGACCGCCTGGACCGGGGCCAGCCAGACCGGGAACGCACCCGCGTAGTGCTCAAGGAGCACCGCGAAGAAGCGCTCGATGGAGCCGAACAGGGCGCGGTGGATCATGACCGGGCGCTGCTTGGAGCCGTCCGGACCGGTGTACTCCAGGTCGAACCGCTCCGGCAGGTTGAAGTCGAGCTGGATGGTCGACATCTGCCAGGTCCGGCCGATGGCGTCCCGCGCCTGCACCGAGATCTTCGGGCCGTAGAACGCGGCCCCGCCCGGGTCCGGGACCAGGGGCAGGCCCTGCTTCTCGGCGACCTGGCGCAGCGTCTCGGTGGCCTCTTCCCAGGTCTCGTCGGAGCCGACGAACTTGGTCTCGTCCTTGGTGGAGAGCTCCAGGTAGAAGTCGGTGAGCCCGTAGTCACGGAGCAGGTTCAGGACGAAGGTGAGCGTCCGGTCCAGCTCCTCCGCCATCTGCTCACGGGTGCAGTAGATGTGCGCGTCGTCCTGCGTGAAGCCGCGCGAGCGGGTCAGGCCGTGCACGACGCCCGACTTCTCGTACCGGTACACCGTGCCGAACTCGAAGAGCCGCAGGGGCAGTTCACGGTACGAACGGCCGCGCGCGTCGAAGATCAGGTTGTGCATCGGGCAGTTCATCGGCTTGAGGTAGTAGTCCACCCCGTCGTCGAGCTGCATGGGCGGGTACATGCCGTCGGCGTACCAGTCCAGGTGGCCGGACTTCTCGAAGAGCTTGCCCTTGGTGGCGTGCGGCGAGTAGACGAACTCGTAGCCCTCCTCCTCGTGGCGGCGGCGCGAGTAGTCCTCCATGGCCCGGCGGATGACGCCGCCCTTGGGGTGGAAGACGGCGAGGCCGGGGCCGATCTCGTCCGGGAAGGAGAAGAGGTCCAGCTCGGCGCCCAGGCGGCGGTGGTCGCGCTTGGCGGCCTCCTCCAGGAACTCCAGGTGCGCCTTCAGCTCGTCCTTGGTCGGCCAGGCGGTGCCGTAGATGCGCTGGAGCATCGGGTTGCGCTCGCTGCCCCGCCAGTACGCGGCGGCGTTCCGCATCAGCTTGAACGCCGGGATGAACCGGGTGGTCGGCAGGTGCGGACCCCGGCAGAGGTCCCGCCAGCACAGCTCGCCGGTCTTCGGGTCGAGGTTGTCGTAGATGGTCAGCTCGCCACCGCCCACCTCGACGTCAGCGCCGTCGTCCGAGGAGGCGGAGCCCTTGATGCCGATGAGCTCCAGCTTGTACGGCTCGTCGGCCAGCTCCTCGCGGGCGGCCTCGTCCGTCACGACCCGGCGGGAGAACTTCTGGCCCCGCTTCTGGATCTCCTGCATCTTCTTCTCGATGGCCTTGAGGTCCTCGGGCGTGAACGGCTTCTCGACGTCGAAGTCGTAGTAGAAGCCGTCCTTGACCGGCGGGCCGATGCCGAGCTTGGCCTCGGGGTGCAGCTCCTGCACGGCCTGGGCCATCACGTGCGCGGTGGAGTGGCGCAGGATGTTGAGGCCGTCCTCGGAGGAGATCTCGACGGGCTCGACGGTCTCCCCGTCCTTGAGCTCGTACGCCAGGTCCTTCAGCTCGCCGCCGACGCGGGCGGCGACGACGGTGCGCTCGCCGGGGAAGAGCTCGGCTGCCGTAGTGCCCGTCGTCACCACGCGCTCTTCCCGCTCGGAATCGCGTTGGATGGTCACACGGACGTCTGACACCGGTCTCTCCTGACTCAGGGGGCGCACCGCACTCCTCTGGCGCGTGCAGAAGGAATCGTACCGAGCCGAGGGCCCCCAGTGCGAAAGGCCCTAGTCCCCCGCGCACGCCTCCTCGAAGAAGTCCACGTTCTCCTGGAGCGACTTCATCAGCCGGTCCCGCTCCTCGTCGTCCACCTGTACGGGAACGACCTGCGAGGCGCCGGTCAGCCGCCGGAAGCCGCCCCGGCTCTCCAGCCGCCCCTCCACCCGGACCGGCAGCCCGACCAGATGGGCCTGGCCCGCGATCCGGTACGCCTCCTCGTCCAGCTCGATCCGGACGTGCGGCACCTCGGCCCCGGCCAGCACCCGCAGCCGTACGATCCCGGCCCCGCGCGGCCCGGACCGCCGCAGCCGGACGACCGCCCCGGTGATCCGTACGGTGACGGCGGGCTCGTCGCGGAGGTAGCGGGCCCCGGCCCGGCGCAGCGCGGGCAGGTCGCCCGGGGTGAACTCGACGGGTTCGGGGCGGGCCGGGCAGCCGGGGGGCGTTCCGGCGGCGGGCGCCCAGTCCAGTGCGACGGCGGCGCCCTCCGAGCCCCGGACGAGGGCGACGACCGCCTCGGTGAGCTCCCGGCTGACGCCCGCCGCGACGGCGTTGTCGAAGGCTTCCATGCCGCCGGTGGCCCGCTGGTAGTCCACCGCCTCGCGGGTGGCGTGCAGGGCGTGGTGGAGCCGGACGGCGACGGGGCGGCCCGGGTCGACCGGGACGAAGGCGGTGAGGGACCGGCCGCCGGGGCCGGGGCCGGTGAGTACGGGGCCGAGGGCGGTCAGGGCGCGGCTGCGGCGGCGGGCGCCGTGGTAGCCGGCCGTGCCCCGGACCGCGAGCGCGCCCGCCAGCAGGATCTGGCGTGCGGCGCCGTGCAGTTGCTCCGCGCCGAGCCAGTCGGCGGCCCCGGCGGCGGGTTCGGGGACCTCGCGGTGCCAGCGGATCTCGTCGCTGGGGACGGCGAGGGCGACCAGGATCTCGCGGGCGGAGGGGGCGGCGCTGCGGGCGAGCGCGGTCAGGGCCTCGGCGAGCAGGTCCTCGCTGTCGGGGAAGGTCCTGGTCCGGGGCACCAGCAGGCTGGTGGTACCGCCGGGCGGGGTCCAGCGGCTGTAGGGGCCGGTGCCCGGCCCGCGCCGCCGCCAGCCGTGCCGGGCGAGCAGGGCGCCGAGGACGGCGGGGTCGACACGGGCGGGGTCGGGCAGGCCCCAGGGGGGCGGGGCGGCCTCGCCGTGGACGTGTACGGGCTCGTGCATCAGGGTCTCCCTCCCGCCCCGACGCGGGTCATGATCTCGCAGAGCGCCCGGTCGTCGAAGACGCGCGAGGTCAGGAGCCGCACGGTGGTCCGGTGGCGACCGGTCACGGGGTGGCCGGCCAGGTTGGTCCAGTAACAGCAGTGCCGCAGGTCGAGGCTGTCGGGGCCGGCCCGCAGCCAGTCGTCCTGGCTGCGCGGCACGAGCATCACGACCAGGATCTTGTGCACCGACACGGGCGTCCTGGCGAGCTTCACCAGGTGGGCGTTGTCCAGCGTGAAGGCGAAGGTCCGGCCGGGCGGCCGGGGCGGTATCTGGTAGGTGCACTTCAGCTGGACCTTGACGGTCACCTCGTCGTCCACGAGATGGCCGGGGGAACCGTGGCTGACGTGCCAGTCGATGCCGTTGTCGGGGAAGGGCTGCGACAGCGAGCAGCCCGCCGCCGCGGCGACGGCGTGGAGGTAGCCCACCTGGAGGGTCTCCATGCAGGCGGTGGTGGCGAGTCCGCCGCGCAGCGGTGCGGTCCGCTGGGGCAGCAGCCCGCTCGGTTCGGGCTGCGCGAGCGCCATGGCTCCGTAAGCCTTCCGGGCCGTACCGATGGGGATGAGAGGTGCCGGGCGGTCAACTTCCGCTGCCGGTACTTGTGTTGTCACCGCACGGGACCGTGCGCAAACGGCGTATCAGGCAAAGGGTGCGGGTATCACCGCACCGGGCAGAGGAATCCCGCCATCTGCCGTGCGCGCGCGAGGAGTTCGGGGATGACTCATTGGTACGAGGGGCCACTGGCCGCTTTCGACACGGAGACGACGGGTGTGGACGTCGAGGAGGACCGGATCGTCTCGGCCGCCCTGGTGATCCAGGACCGGTCGGACGGCCCGGTGCGCGTCACCCGCTGGCTGGTGAATCCGGGGGTGCCGGTCCCCCCGGGGGCGACGGAGATCCACGGGCTGACCGACGACCACCTCCAGCGCAATGGCCGCTGGCCGGCGCCGGCGGTGGAGGAGATGGCGCGGGCGCTGGCCGAGCAGTGCGCGGCGGGGCGGCCGCTCGTCGTGATGAACGCGCCGTTCGATCTGACGCTGCTGGACCGGGAGTTGAAGCGGCACCGGGCGTCGTCGCTGGGGGCCTATCTGGAGCGGTCGCCGCTGTGCGTGCTGGACCCCCGGGTGCTGGACAAGCACCTGGACCGCTACCGCAAGGGCCGGCGCACGCTCACGGACCTCTGCGAGCTGTACGGCGTGCTGCTGGACGGGGCGCACGACGCGGCGGCGGACGCGGCGGCCTCGCTGGAGCTGGTCCGGGCGGTGGGGCGGCGCTTCTCGGCGCGGCTCGAACGGCTGACCCCGGCGGAGCTGCACACGCTCCAGGCGGTGTGGCACGCCGCCCAGGCACGGGGGCTCCAGGCGTGGTTCGCGCGGAGCGGGACGCCGGAGACGGTGGATCCGGCCTGGCCGCTGCGCCCGGAGCTGCGCACGGCGGCGTGAGCCCGGGCGGCCGAGAGGGGTCCGGACATGCGGAGGCCGGTCCGTCGATGACGCTGACGGACCGGCCTCTCCGGGGTGGGCGATACTGGGTTCGAACCAGTGACCTCTTCGGTGTGAACGAAGCGCTCTCCCACTGAGCTAATCGCCCGGGAACGGGTTGAACCATACAGGGCAGGACCGCCACGGTTCAAACCGCTTCCAGCCGGGCCGCGAGTCCGCGCCGCCCGGCCCGCATCATCAGGGCGTGGTTGGCGCGGAAGACCGGCCGGCAGGGCACCGCGAGGACCCGCAGCAGCCTCCGGCGCACCTCGACCTCCTGCTCGTAGACGACGCGGGTGCAGGAGCCGTGGGGGACGACCGTCCACCGCACCCAGCCGTCGAGATCGCCGCCGAGCGCGGCTTCGAGGACGCCGCGCGCCGGGTCGCGGAGGCGTTCGCGCACGGTCGTGACGAGGTCGTACGGGAGGAGGGAGCGGATGCGGGTGGTGCCCGTGTCGCGGCCGGACCGGGTGGCCTCGCGGACCTGCGGCCACCACCGCGGATAGTCCTCGACGCGTTCGAGCTCGGCATAGACGGCGTCGGGCGGCGCCCGGAACTCCCACACGCTGACGAATCGGTAGTGGTTCCAGTTCATTTACCCAGGATGCGCGTACTCAGGCGGCCATCTGAGTACGCGGACGCATGTTCGGCCACGTGGCGCGCAGCACACTCGCGTCCATGGAACATGTGCCGCCGCCCGCCGAGGAATTGGCGCTCCTCGATCGTGAACTGGCCCGGCTGGACGCCCGCCGGGCCCAGCTGCTGACCCGCCGCGCCTGGCTGCTGCGGGCGCTGGAAGCCCCCGGACCCACCGCCCCCTGGGGGCCGCCCCGGGGGCCGGTCGCGCCCTGGGGCCCGGGGCCCGGGGGGTTCGCCCCGGCGCGTCCGGCTCCCGAACGCAGCGTGCAGAACGTGCTGCTGGTCCTCGGCGGGCTGCTCCTCGCGGTCGCGGCCCTCGCGTTCACCCTGGTCAGCTGGGGAGACATGGGCATCGGCGGGCGCAGCGCGGTGCTGACCGCGGTGACGGCCGGGGCGCTGGCCGCTCCGGCGACGCTGCTGCGCCGGGGCCTGGCGGCGACGGCGGAGGCGCTGGTGGCGGTGGCGTCGGTGCTGATGGTGCTGGACGCGTACGCGGTGTACGCGGTGGCGGTGCCGGACGCGGACGGCGCGGCGTACGCGGGGACGGCGGCGGCGGTGCTCGCCCTGCTGTGGACGGCCTACGGGCTGCTCCTGGGCGGGCTGCGGCTGCCGCTGCCGCTGGCGGTCGTCTCCGCGCAGCTGCCGCTGGTGTTGTGGGTGTGGGCTGCGGACGGAGGGCCGCTGTGGTTCTCGGGGGCCCTGCTGGTGACGGCCGCACTGGACGGCGCGGTGGCGCTGAGGGCCGGGCGGGCGTCGGTGCGGGTCGTGGCGTGCGTCGCCCTGTGCGCGACGGGCGGGGCCGGGCTGCTGGTGGCGCTGGTGGAGTCGCTGACGGCGGCCGGGCCCGTCGGTGCGGTGGCTCCGGGAGCGCTGCTGCTGGCCGGTGCGGTGCTCGCCCTGGCGGGGGCGCGCAGCGCTCCGGTCGCGCTCGCGACGGCGGGCGGTGTGGCGGCTGGTCTCGCGGCCGTGGCGGCGGTGGGCGGGGTGCTCGCGGCCGCGGTGCCGGAAGGCTGGCCGGTGGTGGCGTACCTGCTGGGTGCCGGGGCACTGCTGTTCTCCGTACGTGCTCCGCTGGGCGTCGCGGTGGTCCGGGGGCTCGCCTGGTCGTCGGCGGTCGTGGCGGCCGGCGCGGTGCTGGTGTCGCTGGTGCCGGTGACGGTGGTGGCGGCGGGCCCGGTGACGCGGCTGGGCGCGGTGTGGTCCGGTGCGCCGCGCGGCGGGGCCCGGGGTGCGGTGGGTGCGAGGGACCTGCCGTGGGACGGGATGGCGTCCGCCCCGGTGGTGCTGCTGCTGGTGGCCGTGGCGCTCGGCGCCGTGTGCCGCTGGTGGGAGGGGCTGCTCCGGTGGGCCGGGCAGATGCCGGCGCCCGGGCCCGCGTGGCGGGGTGCGGCGGGGTCGGCGGCGGTGGCGCTGGGCTGGGCGGGGCTGATGGTGCTTCCGGCCGCGCTGGACCTGTCCTTCGCGGCGGCCCTCGCGGGGCAGCTGGTCCTGGCCGTGGCGGCGTTCGGCCTGGTGGTGGCCGGGCTGCGGGCCGGGGCGGGGGGTGTGGCGGTGACCGCGGGTGCGGTCGGGGTGGCCGGTGCGGTGGGCGCCGGGCTGCTGTCGCTGGCGGCCGAGTCGGCCACGTACACGGCGTTCGGTCTGCTGGTGGCGGTGTTCGTGGCGCTCTCGGTGGCCCTGGACCGGCAGGAGGGCGCCTCGCCGGTGGTGGTGTCGGCGGCGGCCTGTGCGGCGGTGGTGTGCGCCGTGGTGCCGGTGGCCGCGCTGGGGTCCTCGCTGGGCTTCGCGGTGTACGAGGCGGCCGTGCCGGTGCTGGTGGTGCCGGCGGTGACGGTGCTGGTGGGGGCGCGGCTGAAGGGCCACCCGGTGGCGGTGCCGGTCGAGGTGACCGGCGCGGCAGCGGCTGCGGTGGCGGTCGCCATGGCGGTGGGCGACGCGCGGTTCCTGGCGCTGGTGCTGGCGGTGTGCGGGGTGCTCGCGGCGGGGACCGCGCTGCGTCCGGAACGGCGTCCGTTCGCGGGGTACCTGGCGACGGTGCTGTTCGTGGCGGCGGCGTGGGTGCGGCTCGCGGTGTCGGGGGTGTCGGCCCCGGAGGCGTACACCCTGCCGGTGACCGTCCCGGCGCTGGTGGTCGGGGTGCTGCGCCGGCGCCGCGATCCGTCGGCCTCGTCGTGGGCGGCGTACGGGGCGGGGCTGGCGGTGACGCTGGTTCCGTCGCTGGGCGCGGCCTGGACGGACCCGGACTGGACGCGCCCGCTGCTGCTGGGCGTGGCGGCCCTGGGGGTCACGCTGGCGGGGGCGCGACTGCGGCTCCAGGCACTGCTGGTGCTGGGCGGCGCGGTGCTGGCGCTGGACGCGCTGCACGAGCTGGCGCCGTACGTGGTGCAGGTGGCGGGGGCGCTGCCGCGGTGGGTGGCGCCGGCACTGGCCGGGGCGCTGCTGCTGGCGGTGGGGGCGACGTACGAGAAGCGGCTGCGGGACGCCCGGCGGCTGAAGGAGGCGCTGGGGCGGATGCGGTGAGGTGAGTGCGGGAACGCCGAAGGCCCGGAAGCTCTTGGAGCTTCCGGGCCTTCGGTCCGGGTGGGCGATACTGGGTTCGAACCAGTGACCTCTTCGGTGTGAACGAAGCGCTCTCCCACTGAGCTAATCGCCCGGGCGCACGGCAAACATTACCCCATGTCAGCGGCGCCCCATGACCACCTCGGGGTCACTCGTGGATCTTCCACGGCATGACGATCCCGAACTTCCACACGTAGATCCCGACGAGGGCCGCGACGATCACGAGTCCCGTCACCGTGAGGATGATGTTGCGCCGGCGGACCTTGGGGTCGAGCGCCCGCTGGGCGGCCTCGGTGACCTTGCGCCGGGTCCAGCGCAGCACCAGCTGGGCCCAGACGAACTCGGTCGCCCAGATCGCCATGCCGCCGAAGATCACCAGCCAGCCGGGGCCGGGCAGCGGCAGCATGATGATGCCGGCCACCACGACGGCGAGGCCGACGACGAAGACGCCGACCTGCCAGCTGATGTGCAGTGCCCGGGACGCCTTGATGAAGCCGGGCGCTCTGGAGCCGAGCGCCGGATCCTCCTTGGTCACTCCCGGTATGACGTCCCCCGTCGCGTCGCGGGGCGCTTCCCCCGCGGCGGGAGCCGGTGTCCGCGCCGCGGCGCCACCGTCCCGCTCGTCACTCTCCGCATTCATGTATCCAACCTACCGGACCGGCTCGCGTTCACTGGAATGGCCGCATGACGCAAAGTTACACACCGCTGTACGAGCTACCCGAAGCATCTCAAAACGGTCAGAGGGGTTTACAACGCCACCGTAGGTGGCATGTCGATTTCGCCGACGTGCGAATCCCCGAGCGCACACTGAGCGAAAGGCCCTGGCGCTTATGAACACCACGGTCAGCTGCGAGCTGCACCTGCGCCTCGTTGTGTCGAGCGAGTCCTCACTGCCTGTACCCGCGGGCCTGCGGTATGACACGGCCGATCCGTATGCCGTGCACGCCACCTTCCACACCGGAGCGGAGGAGACGGTCGAGTGGGTTTTCGCCCGCGACCTCCTTGCCGAGGGGCTGCACAGGCCCACCGGCACCGGAGACGTACGTGTCTGGCCATCCCGTAGTCACGGTCAGGGCGTCGTCTGCATCGCGCTGAGCTCCCCAGAGGGCGAAGCACTGCTCGAGGCCCCGGCACGGGCCCTGGAGTCGTTCCTGAAGCGGACCGACGCCGCGGTTCCACCGGGCACCGAACACCGTCACTTCGACCTCGATACGGAGCTCTCACACATCCTGGCCGAGAGCTGAGCCAGGCCGAGAGCTGCACGACGCCGTCCGACTCGGGGAGACGGCGTCGCGCGGACAACCT
Source organism: Streptomyces sp. NPDC052299 (assembly GCF_040679335.1). Classification (NCBI taxonomy): domain Bacteria; kingdom Bacillati; phylum Actinomycetota; class Actinomycetes; order Kitasatosporales; family Streptomycetaceae; genus Streptomyces; species Streptomyces sp. NPDC052299. Next base: position 167,923 of record NZ_JBFAUP010000013.1, read on the forward strand.
CATACGGCTGACACCGGCGCCGGTGCCGCGGATCCACCGCGGTGACCGGCGCCGGTCCGCGTCGCGGCCGAGCCAGTAGAGTCGTCCGGCATCGGCGGGCGCCCGCACGCCGGAGGCCAGGGAGCGAAAGCGTGCTGATCCCCCACGACACCCGGATCGCCCTCGACCTAGTGGTCGATCTGGTGAACACCGCGCCGGACAGCGAGCCGGAAGGGGGCGGGGCGCCGGCCGACGGGCTCGCCGACGTCGCGGCACTCCACGCGTTCGCCGCGCGCCACCGCGTGAGCGGGATCGGCGTGCTCGACGAGCGGGACCTGAGGGCCGTGCACGACGTGCGCGCCCGGTTCGCCGAGGTCTTCGCCGCCGGGGACGCGCACACCGCCGCCGGGCTGGTCAACGCCCTGGTGGCCGAGGCGGGCACCACACCGCAGCTCACCGCCCACGACGGCTACGACTGGCATGTGCACTACTTCTCGCCGGACGCCTCACTCGCCGACCATCTGGCGGCCGACTGCGGCATGGCCCTCGCCTTCATCATCGTGGCGGGCGAGACGGAGCGGCTGCGGCGGTGCGAGGCGCCGGACTGCCGGAACGCCTTCGTGGACCTCTCGCGCAACCGCTCCCGCCGCTACTGCTCCAGCCGCACCTGCGGTAACCGCCTGCACGTGGCCGCGTACCGGGCACGCCGCCGGGAAGCGGCCGGCTGACGGCTCACAGCAGGAAGAGATCGTGCAACGCGGCCATCAGCAGCAGGGTGCCGATGACCGAGAGGAAGATCATCAGAGGGGGCTGGGAAAGCGCGAAGAGGCAGCCGCGCGGCTCTTCGCCAGGGGGTGCGGGGGCGTCGCCCCGAGAGGTGTCCACCATTTCGGGACGATCATGACGCAGTCCGGGGGGTGCTCCGTACCAACATGCCTCTTCATGACGGGAGTTCACCCGTCATGGGGGGCTCGTTAATCGCTCCGGCGTGCGATGGTCCAGCACATTTCCCAACCCCGCTCCCGCTTTTCCAGCCCGTCGGCTCAGCGCAGCTCGCGCAGCCTCCGCAGCTGGACCTGGCGCTGGACGCCGGTGCCGCCCTCGTGACCGTTCCAGGGGTAGATCTCGATCTCCTTGGGTCCGGCCCAGCGGTTGTAGGCGGCGAAGACCGTGGAGGGCGGGCAGATCGCGTCCATCAGGGCGACCGAGTAGAGCGCGGGTACGGTCGCGCGGGCGGCGAAGCTCACGCCGTCGAAGTACGAGAGGGTGCGGAACACCTGGGCTTCCGCGCCGTGCCGGGTGGCGAGGAAGCGGACGATCTCCTGGTACGGGTCCTCGTCGGTGATCTCGACGGCCCGCCGGAAGTGCGTCAGGAACGGCACGTCCACGAACGCGGCCTTCACGTGCGGGCTGAGGGCCGCCACGGCCTGGGAGATGCCGCCGCCCTGGCTCGCGCCGTTCACGACGATGCGGGCGGGGTCGACGGCCGGGTGGCTGCGGGCGACCTCGACGGCGCGCACCGCGTCCGTGAAGACCCGGCGGTAGTAGTACGTCTCCGGGTCGAGGATGCCGTTGGTCATGAAGCCGGGCGCCTGCGGATTGGCGGCGCCGTACGGGTCCGGGGTGGCGCCCGCCGAATGGTGGTTGACCGCGCCCTGGCCCCGGGTGTCCACGATCAGCGCGGCCCAGCCGGCCGAGGGCCACACCAGGTGGTCGTGGGGCAGCCCGCGCCCGCCGCTGTAGCCGAGGTAGTGCACGACGGTCGGCAGGGGGCCCTCGGCGCCCGCGGGGACGTTCAGCCAGGCGCGTATCCGGTGCCCGCCCCAGCCGGCGAACGAGACGTCGTACGAGTCGACGGCGGCCAGCGCTCCGTCGTAGGGCGCGAACTCGGCGTCCAGCGGGTGGGCCGCGGCCTCGTCCAGGGTGAGCCGCCAGAAGGCGTCGAAGTCCTCCGGCTCCTCGGGATCGGGCCGGTAGCCACGCAGCTGGTCCAGGGGCAGGTCGAACAGGGCCATCGCTTCTCCGTTTCGGGCACGCGGAGGGGGCGGCGTCCGCCGCACAGTCCACGCGTCCCGCCCCCGGTGTCATGGGCTCCGAACGCATGGGTTCACAGCCCAGCGGGACGCTATGCGGACCCGCCGGGCAGGGTCAAGGAATTCCCGGACGCCCCGGGCGAAACGATTCAGCTGGTGAGACGGCGAGGGCCCCGCCGCGTGGTGCGGCGGGGCCCGTGGGCCGGAGCGGCTTCCGGTGTCAGATGCCGTGCTTCTTCAGGATGGCCTCGATGTCGCTGAAGTCCTCGCCGGTCCCGGCCGAGGCGGACTGCTTGCCCTGCCTGCCCCGCGCACGCGTGGCTTCCGGCGGGGAACCCGCGCCGAGCGAGGGGGCCGAAGCGCCCGGCTCGACGGCCTCGCCCCGGGCTGCCCGGGCGGCGGCCCGGCGCTCCTTGCGGCTGCCGCCGCCCCGGCGTTCGACCGCGCGCGTGACCATGAACAGCAGCCAGGCCACGCCCAGCAGGCCGAAGCCCAGCCAGACGCTCGGCTTGAAGGGGACGTCCGCCACCCACTTCACGACCCCCGTCAGCACCAGGCCGACCGGCACCAGCGAGTAGGCGGCGATCCTCGTCGCAGTGAGGAACCGCTTGCGGTACGCGGTGACGGCCGCGATGCCCAGGCCCGCCGCGGACACCGCGGAACAAATGGTCTCGGCAAGCATCGGTGCCTCCTGGCGCAGGGGGATACGTCCCTTCCATCCTGCACCGGCCACCGCACGGGCGGCCATGCCCCGGGTCCGTATCAGGGAGATCTCAGGGCCGGGCTCCTCCCCAGGTGCCGGGCGGCCGCCCTGCCGTGCACCCTGCGAGACTGGCCCCATGAGCGATTCCACCCCCGCCGCACCGGTCGTCCTCGACGTCTGGTGCGAGCTCCAGTGCCCCGACTGCCACCACGCCCTCGCCGATGTGCACGCCCTGCGGGCCCGGTACGGCGACCGGCTGGAGATCCGGCTGCGGCACTTCCCCCTGGAGAAGCACAAGCACGCCTACGCCGCCGCGCAGGCCGCCGAGGAGGCCGTGGCCCAGGGCAGCGGCTGGCCGTACGTCGAGGCGGTGCTCGCGCGCACCGGAGACCTCGGGGACCGGGGCGAGAAGCTGCTGGTCGAGGTCGCCGGGGAGCTGGGCCTGGACGCGGAGGAGTTCGACACCGCGCTCATCGACGGCCGGCACATGCTGATCGTGGACGCGGACCAGGCCGAGGGCAAGGCCATCGGCGTGACCGGCACGCCGACGTACGTGATCGCCGGGGAGCGCCTGGACGGGGGCAGGAGCCAGGACGGGTTGCGCGAGCGGATCGAGGAGATCGCCGACCGGCTCCTGGCCGGGCAGAGCTGAACGGTCGGGCGCCCCTACAGCGTTTTGACCAGGTTGTACTGGGTGGGCACGTAACCGAGCGATTCGTAGAGCCGCAGGGCCGGGGTGTTGGCCGTGACGACGTGCAGCCCGATCCGTGTCTCGCCCGCCGCCAGCGCGATCCGCTCGGCCTGGAGCATCAGGGCCCGCCCGTAACCGCGGCCACGGTACGCCTGTGCCACCTCCACGTCGAACACGTAGCCGATGCGCATGCCGGGGTGCATCTCGAACGGCGCCTCCCAGACGTGGCCGACCACCTCGCCCCCGTGGCGCAGGTGGTCCAGCCGCGCCCCCTCGGTGGCGAGGCCGTCCGGGAGGTGGCGGGCGTGGGAGGCGCGGGCCGCGGCCGGCGCCGCCTCGCGCGGGACGCCCCGGCTGACCAGGCTCTCCGTGTACGCGGCGATGGCCTCGCGCTCCCAGGCGGCGAACTCCTCGGGCGTCATCGGGTCCGCGGTGAGCCCGTCGGGAAGGGCCGGGGGCTCGTCGGGCAGCGTCTTGACCATGTTGCGGCTGCGCTCCGTGTAGCCGAGCGCGGCGGCCAGTCGCTGCCCCGCGGTGTCCCCGGCGGCCACCTCCGTACACACCTGGGAGCAGCCCCAGCCGCGCAGGATCTCCTCGGAGGCCAGCGCGGCGATGGTGCCCCGGCCGCGCCTGCGGACGGCCTCGTCGATCCGCAGGGCCCTGATCAGGCCCGTCGCGCCGCCCGCGCCCGGTTCCACGGCGAGCGCGACGGAGCCGACGGGGCGCCCGTTGTCGCACACGTCGTACGCGCGCCGCTGTGCGCCGTCGGCGCCTGACTGGATCGGCCCGGCCGGCCGCAGTGTCGTCGTCATCAGGTGGTTTCTATCCCCTGCGCGGCTGTCCGTCACCCGCATTTACGCGGCCGGGCCGGTGACCGGTCACGGGTCGAGGTCGTCGGCCGCGCGCTCCTCGAAGATCCGCATCGCCTTGGCGGTCACCGGTCCCGGTGTGCCCGGCAGCTCCCGGCCGTCGACCCGGTGGACGGCCTGCACGTCACGGAGGGTGGAGGTCAGGAAGACCTCGTCGGCCCGGTCCAGGACGTCGAACGGCAGGTCGGTCTCCTGCGCGCCGGTCCACTCCACGGTGAGCGCCCGGGTGATGCCGGCCAGGCAGCCGGAGGCGACGGGCGGGGTGTGGAGCTGCCCGTCCAGGACGACGAAGACATTGGACCCGGTGCCCTCGCAGAGCCGCCCGGCGGTGTTGGCGAACAGCGCCTCGGACGCGCCCCGCTCGTGGGCGCGGGCCAGGGCGACGACGTTCTCCGCGTACGAGGTGGTCTTGAGGCCGGTGAGCGCGCCCCGCTCGTTGCGGGTCCAGGGCACGGTGACGACGGCCGTGGTGTCGGGGCGGCGGCTCACCTCGCCGAGGGCGACGACGAGGCCGGGGCCCGCGTCACCCCGGTCGGAGCCGAGGGGCGAGATGCCGCCGGTGTACGTGATCCGCAGGCGGCCCAGTCCGACCGGGTTGGCCTCCACGACGGCGGCGCAGGCGCGGCGCACCTCGTCCAGGTCGGGGGCGGGGAGGCCGAGGCCCCGGGCGGAGCGGGTCAGGCGGTCGAGGTGGCGGGTGAGGGCGAAGGGGCGGCCGTGGGTGACCCGGAGCGTCTCGAAGACGCCGTCGCCGACGGTGAGCCCGTGGTCGAGCACGGACACCCGGGCGTCGTCGGCGGGGCGCAGCTCGCCGTTGACCCAGATCCTCATGGTGCGGTCCTTCCGGTTGCGTCGTATGCGCCCGACGCTACAGCGAGCAGCCTGGACGCCTTGAGTTCGGTCTCGTCCCATTCGCGTTCCGGATCGGAGCCCCAGGTGATGCCGGCCCCGGTGCCGAAGCGCAGCAGGGGTGCGGGCCCGGTGCGGTCGGTCCAGAAGGTCCTGATGCCGACGGCGAGCGAGGCGGTCCTCCGGTCGGCGTCCACCCAGCCGATGCCACCGCAGTACGGGCCGCGCGGGGCGGTCTCCAGTTCGCCGATGATCCGCAGCGCGCTGGACTTGGGGGCGCCGGTGACCGAGCCGGGCGGGAAGGCTGCGGCGAGGATCTCGGGCCAGCCGACGCCCTCGGCGAGGCGGCCGCGCACGGTGGAGACGAGGTGGACGAGGCCGGGGTGCTTCTCGACGGCGCAGAGGTCGGGGACGGTGACCGATCCGGTGGCGCAGACCCGGCCCAGGTCGTTGCGGACCAGATCCACGATCATCACGTTCTCGGCGTGGTCCTTCTCCAGCAGGTCGGCCTCGGTGCGGCCGGTGCCCTTGATGGGTCCGGACTCGATCGTGCGGCCGTCCCTGCGCAGGAAGAGCTCGGGCGACGCGGTGGCGATCTCGACGCCGTACGCGGGGAGCCGAATCGTTCCTGCGTACGGGGCGGGGTTGCCGCGCGCCAGCAGCGCCGTGAGGGCGTCCACGTCGGCCGGGCCCGGGCCGGGCAGGGGCGCGGTCAGCACGCGGCAGAGGTTGGCCTGGTAGACCTCGCCGGTCGCGATGTACGCCCGGATGCGCCGTACGCCTTCGGTGTACGCGGCCCGGTCGAGCGAGGAGGTCCAGTCCCCGGCGCCCGGGCCGCGCCAGGCGCCGGGGACCGGGGCGGGCACGGGCGCGGGGCGCACGGTGTCGAAGCGGGCGCAGGTCAGGGAGGATTCGAAGCCCGCGCAGACGGCCCAGAAGCCGGACGAGTCGAGGGCTGCGGGATCGCTGGTCACATCCCGCAGACCGGAGGCGACGAGGCCGCCGAAGCGGGCCATGGGAGCGAGGTCGTGCACGTTCGCGAGTGTAGGACGGCGCAGGTCGGCCCGCGCCGGGGCGAGTGCACCTCAGCACGCTGCACAAACGCGTTTTTGTACTGGCCCGGGAATCCGCTAGAGTTCAACACGTCGCCGGGACGCGCAAGCGGACCGGGAAAGACAAGCGGACGTAGCTCAGTTGGTAGAGCGCAACCTTGCCAAGGTTGAGGTCGCCAGTTCGAACCTGGTCGTCCGCTCGCAGAAGGCGGGGGATTCTTCCCGGACTCCCGCCCCTGGTGGAGTGGCCGAGAGGCGAGGCAACGGCCTGCAAAGCCGTCTACACGGGTTCAAATCCCGTCTCCACCTCCAAGGACGATTAGCTCAGCGGGAGAGCGCTTCCCTGACACGGAAGAGGTCACTGGTTCAATCCCAGTATCGTCCACTGGTCCGCAAGGATCACCGGTCCGCAAGGATCACCCGCGCGATTAGCTCAGCGGGAGAGCGCTTCCCTGACACGGAAGAGGTCACTGGTTCAATCCCAGTATCGCGCACGCAGTACACGCAGGTTCACCTGCGCGATTAGCTCAGCGGGAGAGCGCTTCCCTGACACGGAAGAGGTCACTGGTTCAATCCCAGTATCGCGCACTGTCACGAAGCCCCGGTCGTCTCGGCGACCGGGGCTTCGTCGTGCCCGGTCAGGAGGAGAAGAGCATCCGGCCGAAGCTCTTCTGCCGGTAGTGACCGTGGTGGCCGCCGTGGTGCGGGGCACCCCAGGCGGGCGCGGGGGCGGAGGGGTACGCCTGCGGCGGGGCGGCCGGCGGCGGGGCCTGCTGGGCCCACTGGGACTCGATGCGGGTCAGCGTCTCCAGCTCGCCGTAGTCCAGGAATATCCCCCGGCAGCCGCTGCACTGCTCGATCTGGATGCCGTTGCGGTTGTACGTGTGCATCTGCGCGTGGCACTTGGGACACTGCATGTTCGGGCTCACTCCTCGCCGTCGGTTCGCCGTCGCCGGAATGCGTGCCCGCCGACGGTCGGTCCACCCTACGACGTGGCTGCGGCCGCCAACTCGGGCGGGAGCGAGGCAATTCGGGCACAGGCGTCGATCATCACCTGTTCCACCTCATCCGGAGTCCTGCCCTCCGCAGCCGACTTGGCCCAGGCGAGGGCGGCGGTCTGTACGGTCAGCGCGCGGGCCGGCACGTCCAGGGCGGGCCAGGGGTCGCCGTCGGCGGGCACGGCGGGGCCGCCGCCCGCCCGGTAGGCGTCCAGGAAGCGGAGCCAGACGTCCGGCGGGAGCAGCCCGGCCGCGTACCAGGCGGCGGGGCGCGCGAGGTCCCAGGCGGGGTCGCCGAGGCCGGCGTCGTCCACGTCGATGAGCAGCCAGGCGCCGTGCGGGGCGGGGTGGCGTACGAGCTGGCCCAGGTGGAGGTCGCCGTGGCAGAGGTACGCCCCCCGGCCCGCCGGAGGCGGTGCCTCGCCCCGCGCCCAGCCGGGCAGCCCGGCCCAGGCGGCGAGCACGGGCCCGGTGGCCGGGTCGCCGGGGCGGGCGGTGCGCATCCGGGCGACGGCGAGCGCGGCTTTCACGGGCCCGCGCATGGCGGGGAGCGGCCGCCGGGCCCCGGTCCGGTGCAGCCGGGCCAGGAGCGCGCCGGCCTCCTCCCAGGGCGCCGCGTCCGGGTCGCCGGGGTCGACGGGCTCGCCGTGCGGCCAGAGGGTGACGGGGCGGCCGTGCAGCTCGGTGAGCCGGCCGCCGTGCGCCATGGGCAGGGGCGCCAGCAGGATGCCTTCCCGCCCCGCCTCGGCCGCCAGGCGCAGCCGCGCGGCCAGGGCCGCCGTGTCCGTGTCGGCGGCGTGCGCCTTGGCGACGACGGGGCCGCTGCGGACGACGATCCCGTCGTCGCGTTCGGCGAGCACGGACGGGCGCGGGCAGGAACAGTCACCGGGGGCGTGGACGGCCCCGTGGGCGAGGTCCCCCAGCGCGCGGACGAGTGCGGTGGTCACGGTCTCCCCCGGTGGCGCGGAACGGCTGGGGCGGTCGTGCCCCCGGCAGAGCGTACGCGGAGGGAGGGCGCCGGTGCCCGGTCGTGGCGGGCGACGGCTCCGTGGGTCGGGCGCACCCGTCGCGGGGCGTACGCGGGCGAAGGCAACCGGTCCCGGACAGCGCGATGTCCGGTCAGCTCCCCAGCTGACCGGACAAACGCTGCCGTCCGCCGCACCCCCGTCCCCACGGGGTTGTTGGCCGGATGTCCCGGTCCGGACCGCTCTTCCGGACCCGGGGCGCCGCTCAGCGCCCCAGCATCACGCCCACGGACGACGCCTGTGTGACCACTGCTTCCCAGCCGCCGAAGACGACGACGAGCAGGGCCGCCAGGGGAAGGACCATGGCCGTCGCCACCAGCGGGTGGCGTCGGCCGGACTCGGCGTACGAGCCGCGTGTCCGCGTGCGGACCACCGTCCGTGCCGCCGTGTCAGCCATGGTTCCTCTCCTGACCTGATGTGGGGCGGCGGGCGTTTGACCTCGGGGGACGAGTGCGACGCCCGCCGCTTGGACTCAACATTAGGGATCCGGGGGACGGGCGGCGTCATGCCCGCGTACCGAATCCCGGGCCTCCCGGAGGATGAGCCGTGCTCGCCCGGCGTACTCCCCTGGGTGGAGACCGGGCTACGCGGCGTTGGGGTCTTCCCGGAGGGGGTGTTCGGAGGTGTCCTCCCTGGGCACCGGCTGTTCGACCAGGGCGAGGACCCTGGTCGCCATGAAGCGGGCCGTGCGCACCACGGACCCGTTCCTGGTGACTTCACTCACTTCGACCACGCCCCGGCGGACGGCGGTCTCCACCCGGCGGCCTGCCCGGGAGGCCACCACCTCGTAGGTCCGGGTGCTGTCCCCGGCGTCCACCACTATCTCGACTCGATCGCCCTTCACTGACCCAATCCCCCTTCTGCGACGGACCTTTGAGATCTCGCACGGGCCGGGGAGCCTGGATCCGCGGCTCCCTGACCACTCCTCAAGTCTCCCACCCACCACTGACAATCGAATCTCCGTCGAGGGCGCGGCCTCTGAGCACCCCGGGCGGCGGGTACGTAAGCTGTGCCTCGTCAGGCGTACCAGGCAGCGGGGATGGGCAGACATGGCGATGATGCGGCTCCGGCGCGAGGACCCGCGTGTCGTCGGCTCGTTCAGGCTGCACCGGCGGCTCGGGGCCGGCGGCATGGGGGTCGTCTATCTGGGTTCGGACCGGCGGGGCCAGCGCGTCGCACTGAAGGTGATCCGCCCGGACCTGGCGGAGGATCAGGAGTTCCGTTCGCGGTTCGCGCGCGAGGTGTCCGCCGCCCGGCGGATCCGCGGCGGCTGCACGGCCCGGCTGGTCGCCGCCGACCTGGAGGCGGACCGCCCGTGGTTCGCCACGCAGTACGTTCCGGGGCCCTCGCTGCACGACAAGGTCGCCGAGGAGGGCCCGCTGTCGGCCGCCGAGGTGGCCTCGATCGGGGCGGCGCTCTCCGAGGGCCTGGTCGCGGTGCACGAGGCCGGGGTGGTGCACCGGGACCTGAAGCCGTCGAACATCCTCCTCTCCCCCAAGGGCCCCCGGATCATCGACTTCGGGATCGCCTGGGCCACCGGCGCTTCCACGCTGACGCACGTCGGTACGGCGGTGGGCTCGCCCGGTTTCCTCGCACCCGAGCAGGTGCGCGGCGCTGCGGTGACCCCGGCGACGGACGTGTTCTCGCTCGGGGCGACGCTGGCGTACGCGGCGATGGCCGACTCCCCCTTCGGGCACGGCAGTTCCGAGGTGATGCTGTATCGCGTGGTGCACGAGGAGCCCCAGCTCTTCGACGTGCACGACGCGCTGGCGCCTCTGGTGAGCGCCTGTCTGGCGAAAGACCCGGAGGAGCGGCCGAGCACGCTCCAGCTGTCGATGCGGCTCAAGGAGATCGCGGCGCGCGAGGCGCAGGGGCTGCACGAGAGCCGGCCGCCGGTCCAGCGTTCGGCCCAGGAGGCGGACCGCCCGACCGGCCGCCTGGACGGCCCGTACACCGAACAGCAGACGCGCCGGGCGGCCGGTCCGGCGCCGGGGTCGCGCCCGCAGAACCGGCCGTCGGCGGCGCGTTCCGCTCCCGCCCGCACGGGTGGCGGCGGCCGGCCGGTGCAGCAGCCGCCGCGCGGGACGGCGCGGCCGGCCCGGCGTCCGCAGGGCACCAACGGGACGAACGGCAGGCCGGGGACCCGTCCGGGGACCAGGACGACGTCCACGGGGCGGCGTCCGGCCAATCCGAAGCTGCTGCGGCAGCGGCTCGTCGTCTTCGTGGTGGTGACGCTGCTGGTGGCGCTGGGGATCGCGGCGGCGCAGGGCTGCCAGGGTCCGGCCCGGGGGCTGGGCGTGGACCTCGGACACGGCCGGAGCCAGGTCCAGGACCAGAGCCGGCCGTAGTCAGCTCTCGGGGCGGCCCGTGGCCACCGCGTAGAAGGCGACCGCGGCCGCCGCGCCGACGTTCAGCGAGTCCACGCCGTGGGCCATCGGGATGCGCACCCACCGGTCGGCGGCGGCCAGCGCCCGGGCGGAGAGGCCGTCGCCCTCGGCGCCGAGCATCAGGGCGACGCGGTCCATGCGGTGGGGTGCCGCCTCCTCGATGCTGACGGCCTGCTCGGCGGGCGTCAGCGCGAGCACCGTGAACCCGGCCCCGCGTACGGCCTCCAGGCCCTGCGGCCAGGTGTCGAGGCGCGCGTACGGCACGGAGAACACCGCGCCCATCGAGACCTTGACGGACCGCCGGTAGAGCGGGTCGGCGCAGTCCGGGGAGAGCAGGACGGCGTCCATCCCGAGGGCCGCGGCGCTGCGGAAGATCGCGCCGATGTTCGTATGGTCGTTGACGGCCTCCATGACGGCCACGCGGCGGGCCGTACGGAGGAGGTCACCGGCGGCCGGGAGGGGCTTGCGCCGCATGGAGGCGAGGGCGCCCCGGTGCACGTGGTAGCCGGTGACTCGCTCGGCGAGGTCCGGCGCGACCGTGTAGACGGGGGCGGTGCTCTCCTCGATGACGTCCCGCATCTGGTCGACCCACTTCGCCGAGAGCAGCATGGAGCGCATCTCGTACCCGGCCTCCAGGGCGCGCCGGATCACCTTCTCGCCCTCGGCGATGAACAGGCCCTCCGCGGGCTCCTTCCTGCGCCGGAGCTCGACGTCGGTGAGGCCGACGTAGTCGCCGAGGCGGGGGTCGTCGGGGGTGTCGATGGTGAGGGGTTCAGCCACGGTTGCCCACCTCGACCACGGCACCGATCACGATGACGGCGGGCGGGCGGACGTCCTCGGCGGCCACCCGCTCGGCCACCGTGGCGAGGGTCGCGTCGACGCGGCGCTGGGCGGCCGTGGTGCCTTCCTGGACGAGGGCGACCGGGGTCTCGGGCGAGCGGCCGTGCTCGACGAGCGTGCGGGCGATGGCGCCGATCTTGTCGACGGCCATCAGGAGCACCAGGGTGCCGCGCAGCCGGGCGAGGGCGGCCCAGTCGACCAGGGAGCGTTCGTCGTCGGGGGCGACGTGCCCGCTGACCACGGTGAACTCGTGGGCAACGCCCCGGTGGGTGACGGGGATGCCGGCCGCGCCGGGGACCGAGATGGAGCTGGAGATGCCGGGCACGACGGTGCACGGGATGCCCTCGGCGGCGAGCGCCTGGGCCTCCTCCATGCCCCGGCCGAAGACGAACGGGTCGCCGCCCTTGAGCCGGACGACGGCCTTGCCGGCCTTGGCGTGCTCGATCAGCGCGTTGTTGATGGCCTCCTGGGCCATGTAGCGGCCGTACGGGATCTTCGCGGCGTCAATCACCTCGACGTGCGGCGGGAGCTCGTCGAGCAGGTCGCGGGGGCCGAGGCGGTCGGCGATGACGACGTCCGCCTCGGCGAGCAGGCGGCGGCCCCGGACGGTGATGAGGTCCGGGTCGCCGGGGCCGCCGCCGACCAGCGCGACGCCCGCGGTGCGGGTGCGGTGGTGCGGTGCGGCGATGCTGCCGTCGCGCAGGCCCTCCACGATCGCGTCGCGGACCGCGGCGGAGTGGCGCGGGTCGCGGCCGTGGGCGCCGGCGGTGAGCACGGCGACGGTGACGCCCTCGCTGCGGCCGGTGGCGGGCGTCCAGGCGGTGGCCGCTTCGGCGTCGTCGCTGCGGACGCACCAGGTGCGGGTGCGTTCCGCCTCGGCGGACGCGGCCTCGTTGGCGGCGTCGTCGTCGGTCGCGATGAGCGCGTACCAGGTGTCGGTGAGGTCGCCTTCGGCGTACGTGCGGCGCTCCCAGCGGATCTCGCCGGCGTCCGCCATCGCCTCGACGGAGGGGGTGGCGGACGGCGACACGAGGACGATGTCGGCCCCGGCCGCGATGAGGGCGGGGAGGCGGCGCTGCGCCACCTGGCCGCCGCCGACGACGACTACGCGGCGCCCGTTGAGGCGCAGTCCGACGGGGTAGGCGGGGCGATCGGCGTGCTCGGCCATGGTGGTGCGGGCTCCTCGGGGCGGTGCGGAAGCGCGGGCCGCTGCGGCGATGGAGCGGCGTGGTGTGGTGGGTGGGGATCACGATACGGGGTGGGCGGGGGCGCCTGCGGCGGGCCTTGTCCCCTCCCCGCCCCTCCCCGAAACCGGAGCGCTGCCCCGGACCCCGCGCCTCAAACGCCGGCGAGGCTGGAAGTGGCCGCGCGGCCAGATCAAGCCCTCCGGCGATTGAGGAGCGGGGGTTCGGGGGCAGCGCCCCCGACAACGGTGCCGCTACTTCTCCGTCACGCCCGCCGAGTCGAACGTCGCCACCTCGTGCATCGCACGGGCCGCGCTCTGCACGATCGGCAGCGCCAGCAGCGCCCCCGTGCCCTCGCCGAGGCGGAGGTCCAGGTCGACCAGCGGGCGCAGGCCCAGCTTGTTGAGCGCGGCCACATGGCCCGGCTCCGCGCTGCGGTGGCCGGCGATGCACGCGGCCAGCGCCTCCGGGGCGATCGCGCGGGCCACCAGGGCCGCCGCGCCCGCGCTGACGCCGTCCAGGATCACCGGCGTACGCAGCGACGCGCCGCCCAGCAGGAAGCCGGCCATCGCCGCGTGCTCCAGGCCGCCGACGGCCGCCAGGACGCCGATCGGGTCCGCCGGGTCCGGCTGGTGGAGTTCGAGGGCGCGCCGCACCACGTCGATCTTGCGGGCGTGCATCTCGTCGTTGATGCCCGTGCCCCGGCCCGTGACCTCGGCCGGGTCCATCCCGGTGTACACGCAGATCAGCGCGGCCGACGCGGTCGTGTTCGCGATGCCCATCTCACCGGTCAGCAGGCCCTTGTTGCCCGCCGCCACCAGGTCCCGGGCGGTCTCGATGCCGACCTCGATCGCCGCGTGGACCTCCTCGCGGGTGAGCGCCGGTCCCGTGGTGAAGTCCGCCGTGCCGGCCCGTACCTTCCGGGGCAGCAAGCCCGGCATCGCGGGCAGTTCCGCGACCGCGCCCACGTCGACCACGCAGACCTCGGCGCCCACCTGCGACGCGAACGCGTTGCACACCGCGCCGCCGCCGAGCATGTTGGCGATCATCTGGCCGGTGACCTCCTGGGGCCACGCCGTGACGCCCTGGGCGTGCACGCCGTGGTCGCCCGCGAACACCGCGACGGCCGCCGGCTCCGGGATCGGCGGGGGGCACATCCGGGAGAGCCCGGCCAGCTGCGCGGAGATGATCTCCAGCATGCCGAGCGCACCGGCCGGCTTCGTCATCCGCTTCTGGCGCTCCCACGCCTCGCCGAGCGCCTTGGCGTCCAGCGGACGGATGTTGGAGATCGTCTCCTGGAGCAGGTCGTGCGGTGCCTCGCCGGGCAGGGCGCGGCGGCCGTAGGTCTCCTCGTGGACGACCCAGGACAGCGGGCGCCGCTTCGACCAGCCCGCCTGCATCAGCTCCGGGTCCTCGGGGAACTCGTCCACGTACCCCACGCAGAGGTACGCCACGATCTCCAGGTGCTCCGGAAGTCCCAGCGCGCGCACCATCTCGCGCTCGTCGAAGAAGCTCACCCAGCCGACGCCCAGACCCTCGGCGCGTGCTGCCAGCCACAGGTTCTCCACGGCGAGCGCCGACGAGTACGGGGCCATCTGCGGCTGTGTGTGCCGGCCGAGCGTGTGGCGGCCGCCCCGCGTCGGGTCGGCGGTCACGACGATGTTGACCGGGGTGTCGAGGATCGCCTCGATCTTCAGTTCCTTGAACTGCTTCGCCCGCGCCTTCGGCAGCGACTTCGCGTACGCCTCACGCTGCTGCTGCGCCAGCTCGTGCATCGAACGGCGCGTCTCGGCGGACCGGATGACGACGAAGTCCCACGGCTGCGAGTGGCCCACGCTGGGCGCCGTGTGCGCGGCCTCCAGGACGCGCAGCAGCACCTCGTGCGGGATGGGGTCGCTGCGGAAGCCGTTGCGGATGTCGCGGCGCTCGCGCATCACCCGGAGGACGGCCTCGCGCTCGGCGTCGTCATAGCCCGGCGCGGGCGGCGCGGTGGGCGCCGCGGGCGCCTGCTCCTGCTGTACGGACTCCGCCTCGTCGCTCAGGTCCGGGGTCTCGATGACCTCGGGGCCGGCCTCCGGCTCGGGGGCGGGTGCGGGGGCAGGGGCCTCGGGCTGTATCGACTGCCCGGCGACCGGAGCGGCCGCCTCCGGCTCGGGGGCCGGCACGGGCTCGGCCGCGGCCTCGGGCTGCGGCTCGGGGGCCGGTGCGGGTTCGGCCACCGCGACCGGCTCCGCTTCCGGGGCCGGTGCGGGCTGCGGCTCCGAGGCCGGGGCGGGCTCAGCCTCGGCGACAGGCTGGGGCTCGGCAGCCGGTGCGGGCTGGGGCTCGACGGCCGCCACGGGTTCAGTGACCGCGACGGGCTCAGGTCCGGGCTGCGGCTCCGGGGTCTGTGCGGGCTCCGCCACGGCGCCGGGTTCGGGCTCGGCGGGCGCCACGGGTTCGGCCACGGTCACCGGCTCGGGCTCGGCGGCCGCCACGGGTTCGGCCACGGCCCCGGTCACCGGCTCCGGCTCGGCAGGCGGTACGGGCTGCGGCTCTGCGGCCGGTACCGGCTCCGCCACGGCGGCAGGCTCCGGCTCGGCAGCCGCCACGGGCTCGGCCACGACGACAGGCTCGGGCTCGGCGACGGGCTCCGGCTCCGCCACGACGACAGGCTCGGGCTCGGCAGCCGGTACGGGCACCGCCACGGCGACGGGCTCCGGCTCGGCAACGGGTGCGGGCTCCGCCGCGGCCACCGGCTCCGCGGTCGGCGCGGCCTCCGCGACCGCTACCGGTGCGGCCTCCGCGACCGGCACCGGCTCGGGCTCAGCCACCGGCTGCTCGGCAACCGGCGCCGGGGCCTCCGGAGCGACCGCCTCCGCGACCTGCGGCTCGGGCGCCGGGGTCTCGGCCACCGGGGCCACGGGGGCGGCCTCCTCCGGTGCCGCCGCCTGGGCGGGCTCCGCGACGGGCTCGGGCTGCTCCGGGGCGACCGGGGTCACCGGGGCCCACTGCTGGGCCGTCTGCGGCGGGATCTCGCCGAGCTGGGGGCCCGGGAGGGGCTGGTCCGCCGGCTGCGGGTCGAAGTACTCGGGTTCGGCCGTGGCCGGGCCCGCGTGGCGGGCGGGAGGCGCACCGGCCGGGCCGCGGTCGGCGAGGGAGCGGACGACCCCGGCCCCCGACGTACCGCCGTAGGACGGCTCGGGCGAGGCCGGGCCCCGGTGCAGCGGGCGGCGCACGGGCGGCTGCGCGGCCGGGGCGGGGATGCGGACGGCGCCGAGGTCGACGGAGCCGGAGTCGCGGCCTCCGGACTCGTGCGCGCCGGGGCCTGTCTCGGGCAGCGGCGCGGCGGCGGTCTGGTGCATCGCGTACGCCGGGGCCTGCTCCTGGAGCTGGACGGGGCCCTGGGCGTGCGCGGGGTCGGCCGGCTGGGGGTGGAAGTGCGGCTGGTACGCGCCCTGCGCGGCGGGGTCCGCGTAGTGCTCCGCCGGCTGGGGCGCCGGCTGCGGTTCGCCCCAGGCGCCCTGGGCGCTCGGCATCAGGAGGAGGTCGTCGTCCTCGGGCGTGTGCGCGGAGGGTTCGAGGTAGGTGTAGGAGTCAGCCGCGGGAACGCCCGGCTGCTCCACCGTGCCCGCGTTCTCCGGCAGTCCCTCGCCCGGGATCCGGCCGGTGTCACTCATGCGTTCCCCTCGCCCATCGTCAGTGCTCCTTCGGCCCTTCGCCCGGGACGCCCGGACACGGCACGCGGTGCTCGTCCGGTGGAACGAGCGGGCGCGCCGCGCGGCACGAATCGGTCGCGGACATCCTGCATTCTCGCGGTCGTTCGCCGCCGCGGCAGCTCATTTCGCCACGGCCCGCTGTGGACTGCGCCACGTTGCGCGTCCCAGGGTGCTGCCGTACCACAGCGGGGACCAAAACGGCCCCCTTTTCCGGACATTGACGAACGAAGCGACGAACATCCGGGAGCGGTGCGACGATCGGCCAGCCTACCTCGCACCGCTTGCCGACGGGTCAGGGGGCAAGGTCCGAACGAAGTGCGGAAAGCAGAAAGACGACCGTGCGTTCGCGCTCCGACCAGGCGGTCGTGTCGAGTTCGACGGACTGGAGGAGCGAGCAGTCGACCGTGTAGCCGTTCCCGGCCAGGGCGGCACCCAGTGCCTCGGCCTCGTCGCGGGTGGAGGCGTGCGTGACGATGCGCTCCGGGCGGCGGGCCGCGACGGCGGTGGCGACGGGGACACCGCCGCCTCCGATGCGTACGACGTCGGGCTCGGGCAGCCGTTCCAGTACGTGCGGGGCGCGGCCCTCGACGACCTGGAGCTGGACGCCGAAGGCGCGGGCGGCGGCCGTGGTGCGGGCGCAGGCTTCGGGGTCGCTGTCCACGGCGAGAACCGCCGCGCCGAAGCGGGCCGCCTCGACGGCCAGCGCGCCGCCCCCGGAGCCGATGTCCCAGACGAGGTCGCCGGTGCGGGGGCCGAGGTGGGCGAGCTGGGCGGCGCGCAGGACGGGGCCCTCGCCCTCGCCGCTCTCTCCCGCCGGCCGGTCGCCGGGGTCCGGGTAGGCGCCGGCGGGCAGGGCCCATCCGCGTATGCCCTGCGGGTAGGCGGGGTGGCGGCCGGCGATCCAGGCGCCGTCGGCCCGCTGCTCGGGGCCGCCGCCGATGACGATGACGACGTTGGGGTCGCGCCAGACGTGGTCGGCGGCGGTCTCCGAGGTGACGACGGTGACCTGTTCGCGGTCGGTGCCCAGCTCCTCGCAGATGACGAACGTGCGGTGGACGCCTTCGAGGAGCAGGGCCAGTTCGGCGGGTCCGGCGCCGGGCGAGGTGAGGACGGCGACCTTGTGGTGGGCGCGGCAGACGTTCACGGCGCGGCGCAGGGTGCGCGGGTGGGCGACGACGGTCTGGGCGTCCTCCCAGGGCATCCCGGCGCGGGCGAAGGCGGTGGCGACGGACGAGACGGCCGGGACGACCTCGACCTCCAGGCCATGCTGCGGGGCGCGCAGGGTGCGGACGACGCCGAAGAAGCCGGGATCTCCGTCTGCGAGGACGACGGCGCTGCCCCGGTGGCCGGCGATGCGGCGGGCGGCGAGGTCGACGGAGCCGAGGCGGATGCGTTCGGCGCCGCCGGGGATCTCCGGCAGCGCGAGGTGGTGGGCGGCTCCGGCGACCAGGGTCGCGGCCGAGAGCGCTGCGGTGGCCGCTCTGGTCAGCGGCGAGCCGTCCCAGCCGATCACTGTGACCCGGTCGGCCATCTTGGTGTCATTCTCCTGGAGTCGTCGCAGGCGGGGCGGGGGTGCCCGGGGGCGGGCAGGGTGAGGTTACCCGGTCCCCGCCGAGCGGGCTCCGGGGCCCCGGCGCCGGTCAGTTCCAGTCGTTGTAGGTGCCGTAGCCGCCGGCGTCGGCGAGCTGTTCGGCGACGCCTTCGAGGTCTTCGGGGAGCAGGCCCCAGACGATGAGGTCGGTGCGGATGTCGGTCCATCCGCCGTCCTCCGTCTGGGAGCGCGCTATGCGGGCGTTGCGCAGGACGCCCTCGCTGATGCAGCCGAGTTTCTGGGCGACCTGCTGGGAGGCGGTGTTGTCGGCGGCGGTGCGCAGTTCGATGCGCTCGAAGCCCTGGTCGCGGAAGAGCCACTGGGCGACGGCGAGCACGGATTCGGTGGCGTAGCCCTCGCCGCGGGCCCAGGGGGCGGTGATGTACGCGGCCTCGGTGGACAGGGTGCGCCAGTCGGTGTTGCGCAGCCGTACGGAGCCGACGAGGCGCTGGGTGAGGAACTCGGTGACGGCCAGGGCGATCCCGTCGCCCTTGGTGCGGTGCGCGGGAGCGATTCTGCGCACCCAGCGTTCGGCGTCGACCTGGGTGTAGGGGTGGGGGGCGTCGGTCCAGGCGGTGACGAGTTCGTCGTTCATCATCTCGATGTACGCGGGGATGTCCGCCATGTCGAATGGGCGCAGCACCAACCGGTCCGTGCTGATGGAGATGTCCGGGAAGGTGGAAGTCATGCGCAGCTCCATGCCGAAGACCGTGTAAATGCACAGCATGCAGCATCGCGGGGCGGCCGCGCATGGCCGGGTCGGTACGGCGGAGCCCCGCACCCCCGGGCGGGGTGTGCGGGGCTCCTCGGGCAAGTGCCGTGTACGGGTCAGGACTTGGCGTCACCGAAGGCCGGGACGACCGAGCCCTGGTAGGTGTCCTCGATGAACTTCTTGACCTCGTCGGAGTGGAGGAGCTTCACGAGCTTCTGGACGCGGGGGTCCTTCTCGTCGCCCTTCTTGACGGCGACGATGTTGGCGTACGGGTTGCCGTCGGCCTTCTCCAGGACGAGGGCGTCCTTCGCGGGCTTGAGCTTGGCCTCGATGGCGTAGTTGCCGTTGATGACGGCGGCGTCCACGTCGTTGAGGGCGCGCGGGACCGTGGCGGCCTCCAGCTCCTTGAACTCCAGGCCCTTCTTGTCGGTGATGTCGCTCAGCTTGGCGCTGGTGCCGACGCCGTCCTTGAGGGTGATGAGGTCGTTCTCGGCGAGCAGCTGGAGCGCGCGGCCCTCGTTGGTGGTGTCGTTGGGGACGGCGATGGTCTGGCCGGCCTTGATGCCGTCGAGGCCCTTGACCTTCTTGGAGTAGAGGCCGAGGGGCTCGAGGTGGACGGTGCCGACGGAGACCAGGTGGGTGTTGTTCTTCTTGTTGAAGTCGTCCAGGTAGGGCTGGTGCTGGAAGAAGTTGGCGTCGACCTGGCCGGTCTCGGTGGCGGTGTTGGGCAGGACGTAGTCCGTGAACTCCTTGACCTCCAGCTTGAGGCCGGCCTTCTCCGCGAGGTTCTTCTTGACGAAGCCGAGGATGTCGGCGTGCGGCGTCGGCGACGCGGCGACGACGAGGGCCTTGGAGGTGTCGGTGCCGCCGCTCTTGGAGGACGGGTCGGAGTCCGTGCCGCAGGCGGTGAGGCCGAGGGCGAGGGCGGTGGTGGCCGCGGCCGCGGCGGTGATCTTGATGCTGGTACGCACGAAAAGTGCCTCTTTCAGGTGGTGATGGTGGTGCGCCCGGACAAGGAGTGCGGGCTTGGTGGGGAGGGGAAGTCTCAGGAGGTGCGGCCGCGGCGGGCCAGCAGGCGGACGGCGAGGTCGCCGATCAGCTGGACGAGGGTCACGATGACGATCAGCAGCGCGACCGTGATCAGCATGAACCGGTTGTCGAAGCGCTGGAACCCGTAGGTGACGGCCTTGGAGCCGAGCCCTTCGCCGCCGACCGCGCCGGCCATCGCGGAGTAGCCGATGAGCACGATGACGGTGGTGGTGATCCCGGAGACCAGGGACGGCAGGGCCTGCGGGAGCAGCACCTTGCGGACGATCGTCGGGATGGAGCCGCCCATCGACTGGACGGCCTCCACGAGCCCGTGGTCGACCTCGCGCACCGCCGTCTCGACCAGCCGGGCGAAGAACGGGATGGCGCCGACGGCGAGCGGGACGATCATCGCGGTGGGGCCGATGAAGGTGCCGACGACCCAGGTGGTGAAGGGGATCAGGGCGATCAGCAGGATGATGAACGGCAGCGAGCGGCCGATGTTCACGATCACGCCGACGACCTTGTTCACCGGGGTGTTCTGGAGCAGTCCGCCCTTGTCGGTGAGGACGAGCAGGACGCCGAGGGGCAGTCCGACCAGGACGGTGACGAGGGCGGACCACAGCACCATGTAGAGGGTGTCGACGGTGCCCTGCGTCAGCAGCGGCTGCATTTCGGACCAGGTCACTTCGCCACCTCCTTGGTGAGCGGTGCGGGTACGGAGACGGGTGCGGCGTCTGCGCCATCGACGAGCTCGGCCTGGAGGCCCTGTTCGCGCAGGAAGCCGATCGGCACGACGTTCTCCTCGAACCGGCCGGGCAGTTCGATGCGCATGCGGCCGATCTGCTTGCCGCCCACGGTGTCCATGGCGGCGCCCAGGATCGAGATGTCGATGTTGTACGTACGGGAGAGCTGCGAGATCACCGGGCGGGCGGCGGCCTCGCCGTGGAAGGTGACGTCCACGACGGTGCGGTCGGGCGCGGAGGCGGTGCCGCCGACGGGGAACAGTTCGTGGGCCAGCTCGGAGCCGGGGGTGGCGAGCAGTTCGCCGACGGTGCCGGATTCGATCACCCGGCCGCCCCGCATCAGCGCGGCGGAGTCGCAGATGGTCTTCACGACGTCCATCTCGTGCGTGATGAGCAGGACGGTGAGCCCGAGCTGCCGGTTGAGGTCGCGCAGGAGCTGGAGGATGGAGCGGGTGGTCTCGGGGTCCAGGGCGGAGGTCGCCTCGTCGGACAGGAGCACCTTGGGGTCGCCGGCGAGGGCGCGGGCGATGCCGACGCGCTGCTTCTGGCCGCCGGAGAGCTGGCCCGGGTAGGACTTGGCCTTGTCGGCGAGGCCGACCAGGTCGAGGAGTTCGAGGGCCTTGCGGGAGCGTTCGCGGCCGGTGACGCCGAGGATCTCCAGGGGGAGTTCGACGTTGCGCTGCACGGTGCGGGAGGCCAGCAGGTTGAAGTGCTGGAAGACCATGCCGATGCGGCTGCGTGCCTCGCGCAGCTCCTTGCCGGCCCGGCGGCCCCGGCCCGCGAGGGCGGTGAGGTCCTGGCCGGCCACGGTCACGGTGCCGGAGGTGGGGCGTTCCAGGAGGTTGACGCAGCGGATGAGCGATGACTTGCCGGCGCCGCTGCGGCCGATGACGCCGTACACCTCGCCCTCGCGTACGTGGAGGTCGACGCCGTCCAGGGCGGTGACCTCGCGGTCGCGCGAACGGTAGACCTTCGTGAGGCCCGTCGTGGTGATCACAGGGGTTTCCGTCACTGTCGAGTGCGCGGCGCGGTGTCCGCCGGGCACGGGGCATGCGTCCGGGGGTGATCCGGACGTTTTCGATCGGACGTTCCGAGCGGCTTCCCGGGGCGTCCGGGCGCGGCGGTCACCGCGGGCCGGGGCCCGTGCGGGCGGCCGGGAAGGGTCTCGCTTCGGGGCGCGAGGCTCGGTCGTGGGCCCTCAGAAGGCGCGCATTCGACACATACAACGAGCACCGGGCGTCGTGATCGCCTCGGTCGCAAGGGTGCGGCTGCTCGTCGTGGTCATGGGCACAAGTAAAACAGACGTGAGTTCGCCGCCGGACCGATTGTCCGGATAGCGGACAGGCGTGGATGGGGCGGCGCGACGGTCTCGTATCGGCCGACGCTTTCCAGCCACACCGCCCTGACCTGCAGCGATGCTCCTCTGGCGAGGCCGGCCATGCCGCTCCCCGGGCGCCCGGGGCCGGTGTGCCCTGTGGTCAAGGCCACGATCTCCCGGCGTCAGCGCCCTCGCCCCGGCGAACCGGGGGCGAGGACGGCGGGCGCGGCGCGCCGTAATACCCTCGGCTCATGCTCGACGCCCTGACGGTCGCGGTCGCCGTGGCCGCCCTCGCCCTCGCCGCCTGGTGCGGATACGCCGCCTACCGGGACCAGCCCACCAAGGACTGGCACTTCATCGGCATGGCCGTCGTCTCGCTGCTGGCCCTGGCGCAGCTGGTGACGGGAATCGTGCAGCTGGCCCGGGGCGAGCGGCCCGAGCAGGGCATGACCATCTTCATCGCGTACCTCGCCGGGGCGTTCCTCGCCGTACCGGCGGCGGGGTTCCTGTCGCTGAGCGAGCGGACCCGCTGGGGCTCGGTGACGGTGGCGGCGGGCGCGGTCGTCCTGGCCGTCCTCGAAGTACGGCTCTACGACATCTGGGGAAGCTGACCGTGACCGACACCGACACCACGCAGGCGACGGCCGGCGAGAAGCGGCCCTTCGACCTCGGCACCGGTCCCGGCCGCGTCCTCGTCTGGTTCTACGGCGTGTTCACCGTGGCGGCGGCGTCCCGTTCGATCGTCCAGATGATCCTGGACTTCGGCCGCGCGCCCCTCGCCTATGTGCTGTCGGCGGTCGCCGCGCTCGTCTACGGCTTCATCACGTACTCGCTGGTGCGCGGCGGGGAGCGGGCGCGCCGGACGGCGCTGGTGTGCTGCGCGGCCGAGCTGGCCGGGGTGCTGATCGTGGGGACGTGGACGCTGGTGGAGCCGTCTGCGTTCGCCGACGCGACCGTGTGGTCGTACTGCGGCCGGGACTACCTGTTCATTCCGGTGATCCTGCCGGTCACCGGAATGATGTGGCTGCGCCGCGCCCGGACCGCGTAACGGCGGGGGCGCGGCGCTCGTACCGTACGGCTAGGCGCTGGCCACGTACGCGGTGGGGGCCTGGGCCTCCTTCTCCAGCAGGATCATCATGACCCCGTCGTCGCCCTGGGCGTTGCCCACAGGGGCGTAGCCCGCGCGCCGGTAGAGCCTCAGGTTGCCCTCGCTGCGGTGGCCGGTGTGCAGCCGGAAGCGGGTGGCGGCGCGCTCGTCGGCGAGGCCGGACTCCGCCGCGCGCAGCAGCCGGGCGCCGAGGCCGTGGCCCCGCAGCCGGGGGTGGACGCAGAGCTTGCCGATCCGGCCGGTGCCGTCCTCGTCGGCCGAGCCCCGCACCGAGCCGACGACCTCGTCGCCGAGCCGTGCCACGTAGACCAGGTTCTCCGCGATCTCGGCGCGCACCGAGTCGAGGGTCTGGACGAGCGGGTCGATGCGGTAATTGCCGTACAGCTCCGCCTCGCTCTGGAAACAGAGGTACTGCAGCTTCAGAATCTCTTCGGCGTCCCGCACGTCCGCCGCCGAGATGGTCACGCTCATGCCCATGTGCGCATGCCTCCCGCTCACCTGATCCGCCGGTTGTCTTCCGCTCCTTTCCCACGAGTCAGGAGCGACAACCTCCGCCGCGAGCATTCTGCGCAGACATCCAAGGCATCGGGAACGGATGGGGCCCAAACTCCCCTGTGACATAGCCGACTCCCCTGCGATGTGACGGGAGCGGGGTGCTGACGGGGAGTCGGGCCCGGCGCGCTACTTCTTCGCGCTCCTCGCCGTGAAGTCCGCGGCCGCGAGCAGGGCGGTGTCCGGGTTGTCGGAGAAGATGCCGTCGATCCCGGTCGCGAAGTACGCCGCGAACGCGCCGAACGCGTCCCCGTACGCGTTCGGGTCGCTGCCGCGCCGGAAGTCGGCGGGCAGGAAGGTGTTCTCGTTGCGCATCGTGTACGGGTGGAGGACGAGGCCCTGCGCGTGGGCGTCGCGCACCAGGGTGGTGGGCTCGGTGAGCCGGCCGTCGGCGTCCTTGGGGATGATCAGGTCCAGGGTGGGGCCGATGCCCTGCGCGAAGGAGGCCATCCACTTCAGGCCCGCCGGCCGGACCAGGTCGTCCGTGGTGCGCGGGTCGCCGGACGCCTCGAAGTCCCAGGGCCGGGTGCCCGCGCCGGAGAGCAGGACGATGCGCGGGGTCGCGACGAGCCGGGCCAGGCGCTGGACGCTGCCGGGCTCGAAGGACTGGAGGATGACCGGGGACTGGGCGCGGTGGCGTCCGTAGCGGCGCAGCAGCTTGGCCAGCGGCTCCTCCAGGCCGAGCCCGAGGCCCCGGAAGTAGGTGGGGTGCTTGGTCTCGACGTACAGCCAGACGGGCTTTCCGCGGCGGCGGCCCTCGCGGTCGGCCCAGCGCAGGACCTCTTCGAAGGTGGGGACCTCCCAGCGGCCGTCGTACAGCGTGTTCTTCTGGCGGTTGGCCGGAATGCGCTCCTTGGCGCGGAGGGTCTTGAGCTCGGCGAGGGTGAAGTCCTCGGTGAACCAGCCGGTGAGGGAGACGCCGTCGACGGTCTTGGTGGTCCGGCGGTTCGCGAACTCGGGGTGCGCGGAGACGTCGGTGGTGGCGGTGATGTCGTTCTCGTGGCGGCAGACGAGGTGGCCGTCGCGGGTGGGGACGAGGTCCTGCTCGATGATGTGCGCGCCCATGTCCAGGGCGAGCTGGTAGGAGCCCAGCGTGTGTTCGGGGCGGTAGCCGCTGGTGCCCCGGTGGCCGATGACCGTGGGGACCGGCAGGTCGAGGCGGTGGCCCCCGTGTCCGCCGTTCCGGTCGGCCGCCTGCGCCGTTGTGGTGACGCCCAGGGCGGCGGTGCCGAGGACGGCTGCCCCCGCCCCGATGACGGTCCGGCGTCCCGGCGCGGCCTGCGCACGCTCTGTCATGAATGCTCCTCGCATGTGATGTACGGCACCTGTCGAGCGAGGATCGAGCGTAGGCAGGGGTACGGTCCTGGGGGCGGCACCTGGACGAACATGGCGCGAACACATGTCAACACGGCGTATCCGGTGTGTGAACCCGATGTGCGATCGGCCGGTACCCGCGAGTATGGTCCTCACCTGCATGGACCTTCACCATCCGTCGCCCCGGCCGGCCCGGCCACAACACCGGAGGAAGCGTTGTCCCGTCTCGCACTCATCAAGGCAGTGCTCGGACCGATCCTGCGCCTGATGTTCCGTCCCCGGATGGAGGGCATCGAGAACATTCCGGGCAGCGGGCCGGTGATCCTGGCGGGCAATCATCTGACGTTCATCGACTCGATGATCATGCCGATCTGCTGCGACCGTCCGGTGTTCTTCATCGGCAAGGACGAGTACGTGACGGGCAAGGGCGTCAAGGGCCGGCTGATGGCCTGGTTCTTCACGGGCGTCGGCATGATCCCGGTGGACCGGGACGGCGGGCGCGGGGGGGTCGCGGCGCTGATGACGGGGCGCCGGATCCTGGAGGAGGGCAAGGCGTTCGCCATCTACCCGGAGGGCACCCGCTCCCCCGACGGCCGGCTCTACCGGGGCCGTACGGGCATCGCGCGGCTGACGCTGATGACGGGCGCGCCGGTGGTGCCCTTCGCGATGATCGGCACGGACAAGCTCCAGCCGGGCGGCTCGGGTCTGCCCCGGCCCGGCAAGGTGACGGTGCGCTTCGGTGAACCGATGGAGTTCTCCCGCTACGAGGGCATGGACCGCGACCGCTACGTGCTGCGCGCGGTGACCGACTCCGTGATGGCCGAGGTGATGCGGCTGTCCGGCCAGGAGTACGTGGACATGTACGCGACGAAGGCGAAGGCCGCCTGATCCGGCGGAACGTACGAGAGGGCCCGCTTCCCCCGGTCCGGGGGGAGCGGGCCCTCTCGTACGCGTCCTACTCGTGCACGATGCCCTCCTCCAGTTCCTGACCGCGCAGCAGGAACCAGGCGACGGCCGCCGTCGCCACCAGGACGACGGCGCCGACGACCGAGGCGAGGTGCAGCCCGTCCACGAACGCGTCCTGGGCCGAGGAGACCAGTTCGTGGGCCTCGTGCGGCGGCAGCAGGTGCGAGGACTCCACGGCGCCGCCCAGCGATTCGTGCGCGGCGTCCGAGACGGCGGGCGGGGTGCCGGGCGGGGCCTGGAAGCTCTTGTAGGCGCCGGTCACGATGGAGCCGAGCAGTGCGATGCCGAGCGCCGCGCCCAGCTCGTACGCCGTCTCGGAGACCGCGGAGGCGGCGCCCGCGTGCTCCTTGGGGACGCTAGAGAGGATGACGTCGGACGTCACGGTGAAGGCGAAGCCCGCGCCCACGCCGACGATCAGGAGCAGCGCGCCGATGAGCGGGTAGGCCGTGTCCCGATGGACGGCGGCGACCGCGGCCAGCGCCAGGCCGATCGCGCCGAGCCCGCCGGACACCACCACCCGTACGGTGAGCCGCCGGGCGACCGTGCCCGCCAGCAAGCCCGCGGTGACGGCGCCGACGGCGGCGGGCAGTTCGGCGAGCCCGGCCTCCAGCGGTCCGCGACCCTGGACCAGCTGGAGGAACTGGGAGAGGAAGAAGACGATCCCGGACAGGCCGAGGATGGTCAGCAGGTCGGCGAGGACCGCGCCGGAGAAGCCCCGGTGGTGGAAGAGCCGCATGTCAAGGAGCGGGGCGGGGAGCCGGAACTGACGGCGTACGAACCAGATCAGCGCCAGCAGTCCGACGACGCCCACCACGGCGGGGGGCCAGCTCGTGCCGTGCGCGGCCATCTCCTTGATGGCGTAGACGACCCCGATCATGCCGACCAGCGAGAGGCCCACGCTCGGCAGGTCCCACGGCCCGGGTGCCGGGTTCTTCGACTCGGGGATCATCTTGATGCCGACCACCACGAGCACCGCCATGACGGGCAGGTTGATCAGGAAGACCGAGCCCCACCAGAAGTGTTCGAGGAGGAATCCCCCGACGACGGGCCCGACGGCGGCACCGGCCGAGGCCATCGCGCCCCAGATGCCGATGGCGAGGCTGCGCTCGCGGGGGTCGTGGAAGAGGTTGCGGATCAGGGCGAGGGTGGACGGCATCAGGGTGGCGCCGGCGACACCGAGCAGGGCCCGCGCCACGATCATCATCTCGGGCGTGTGCGCGTAGGCGTTGAGGACCGAGACCGCGCCGAAGGCGGTGGCACCGCACAGCAGCAGCTTCTTGCGGCCGATGCGGTCGCCGAGGCTGCCCATGGAGACCAGGAGCCCGGCGATGACGAAGGAGTAGACGTCGCCGATCCAGAGCAGCTGGGTGCCGGTCGGCTCCAGGTCCTCGCTGAGGAAGGGGGTCGCCAGGCCGAGCACGGTCGCGTCGACTGCCACCAGCAGCACGGCGAGGACGAGGACGGCCAGCGCGATCCACCGCCCGGGGCGGTACGGATCGACGGGGGGCTCCGGGTGCTCTTCCACGCTGCTCATTGCTCCACGCTCCGGCGTGCGCCGCCGAGCAGCAACTCGGCGATCATGTACGGAAAGTCCCGCGCGGCCACCCGGCCCGCCTGAACGGCCCACGCACCGCTGCCGATGAGCCCGTACAGCGCCTCGGTCAGCCAGGCCGGGGTCAGGTCGATGCGAAATTCGCCCCGCTCCTGGCCGCGCCGGAAGAAGGCGGCGACGCGGGCGTCCAGCCGGTCCCAGCCGGCGTTCTGGTCGCCGTCCTCCCAGAGCTGGTTCTCCGTCACGAGGAACGAGAGCAGTCCGGCGCTCGGCTCGACGGCACGCACGAACCGGCGCAGCGCCTCCTCGCTCGTGCCCTCGTCCATCGCGGCGGTGTCGAGCGCGGCCTCGAACTCCTGGATGCCCAGCTGCTCCAGTGCCCTGACCAGGGCGTCGCGCCCGGCGAAGTGCCGGTGCAGGGTGGCCCGTCCGATCCCGGCCGCCTTGGCGACCTCGTCCATGGTGGCGGTGGGTCTACGGGTCAGCAGGGCGGCGGCACTGCGCAGCACCTGCTCACGATCAAGAGTCATGGGACAACACTAACCCGAATGAGACATCAACGTCTCATTCGGGTTACCCGTGCCTGTTCCCGGTCAGCTCCAGGGCAGCGTGGCGCGGTGCCGCCAGTACGCCTCCGGCTCCTCGACCAGGGCCTCGAGCCTGGCCCGCCGTTCCTCGTCGAGGACCGGGACGGCCGCGTGCAGGTTGCCGGAGAGCTGGGCGACGGTGGCCGCGCCGGAGAGCACGACCCCGGCCCACGGCTGGTGGAGCACCAGGGCCAGGGCGACGGCGTCGCTCCCGACCCCTTCCTCGTCCGCGATCTCGCGCACGACGGCGGGTGCCTGGTCCCCGGCGAGCCGGCCGTTGGCCATGCCCTCCTTGACGATGACGGTGAGCCCGGCGGCGTGCGCCTCGACGAGGGCGGGCGCCGCAGAGGTCTCCAGGGCGTTGTAGGTGGCCTGGACCGTACGGAAGAGGGGGGCGCCGTCGACCGTGACCGCGAGGGCGGCGAGGATCGCCTCGGCCTGGGCGGGGCCGCTGGTGGAGATGCCGACGCTGACGCCCTGGGAGGCCAGTTCGGCGAGGCGGGCGTGCAGTTCCTTGTCGGCGAGCGCCGGGCTGTCCGGGGTCACCGAGTGGATCTGGTAGAGGTCGAGCCGGTCGCCGAGCAGGGCGGCGGTCTCGGCCCGCTGGCGTTCGAACGCGGCGAGGCCGTGGTCCTTGACCTCGTGCACGTCCGCGTCGAGACCCCAGTCGGCGGTGTAGGTGTAGCCCCATTTGCTGCCGACGACGACGTCTTCCGCCTCCGGGTGCGCGGCCAGCCAGCCGGCCAGGAACTCCTCTGCGCGCCCGTAGGAGCGGGCGGCGTCGAAGTAGCGGACGCCCTGCGCGTAGGCGGCGTCGAGGAGTTCGTGCGTACGGTCGCGCAGGGCGTCGGGCGAGCGGTCCTGGGGCAGGTCGCGGTCGCGGTGGAGGTTGATGTAGCCGGGCCGGCCGACGGCAGCCAGGCCGAGCCCGATGTGGGCGGTGGGGGTGGTCGCTTCGGACAGTCGGGCGAACGGCATCGCGGGCTCCTCGTCGTCGGGCAGGACGCGCCTACCCTCAACGTAGCCCGCGATGCGCTTTCGACTACCTGTGCGCGTCCGCCCAGGCGTGCTGCACGGCGAGGTCGGCCTTGACCTCGGCCAGCTGGGTGGCGACAGCCGAGGGGGCGGTGCCGCCGCGCCCGCTGCGGGAGGCGAGCGCTCCGGCCACGTTGAGGACGCTGCGGACCTCCGGGGTCAGGTGCTCGGAGATCTTCGCGAACTGCTCGTCCGTCAGCTCGTCCAGCTCGATGCCGTGGTGCTCGCACTCCTTGACGCACTCGCCGGCCACCTCGTGGGCGACACGGAACGGCACGCCCTTCTTGACCAGCCACTCCGCGATGTCGGTGGCGAGCGAGAAGCCGGCCGGGGCCAGCTCCTCCATGCGCTCCCGGTTCACGGTGAGCGTCGCCATCATGCCGGTGAAGGCGGGGAGCAGGACCTCCAGCTGGTCGCAGGAGTCGAAGACCGGCTCCTTGTCCTCCTGGAGGTCGCGGTTGTACGCGAGCGGCAGCGCCTTCAGCGTGGCCATCAGGCCCGTGAGGTTGCCGATGAGCCGCCCCGACTTGCCCCGGGCGAGCTCGGCGATGTCCGGGTTCTTCTTCTGCGGCATGATCGAGGAGCCGGTCGAGAAGGCGTCGTGCAGGGTGACGAAGGAGAACTCCTTCGTGTTCCAGATGATGATCTCCTCGGCGATCCGGGAGAGGTTGACGCCGATCATCGCGGTGACGAACGCGAACTCGGCGACGAAGTCCCGGGAGGCCGTGCCGTCGATCGAGTTGCCCACCGAGCCCCGCTCGAAGCCGAGGTCGGCCGCGACCGCCTCCGGGTCGAGTCCCAGCGAGGACCCGGCGAGCGCGCCGGAGCCGTACGGCGAGACGGCGGTCCGCTCGTCCCACTGCCGCAGCCGCTCGGCGTCCCGGGACAGGGACTGCGCATGGGCCAGGACGTGGTGGGCGAAGAGCACCGGCTGGGCGTGCTGGAGGTGCGTACGGCCGGGCATGGCGACGTCCGGGTGCGCCTCGGCGAGGCCGACCAGGGCGTCCTGGAGGTCGGCGACCAGGCCGCCGATGATCCGGGCGTGGTCGCGCAGGTACATCCGGAAGAGGGTGGCGATCTGGTCGTTGCGGGACCGGCCGGCGCGGAGCTTGCCGCCGAGGTCGGGACCCAACCGCTCCAGCAGGCCGCGCTCCAGAGCGGTGTGGACGTCCTCGTCGGCGATGGTGCCGGTGAAGGAGCCGTCGGCCACGTCCGCTTCGAGCTGGTCGAGCCCGGCGATCATCCGGTTCAGCTCGTCCTCGGTGAGCAGACCGGCCTTGTTGAGGACGCGGGCGTGGGCACGGGAGCCGGCGATGTCGTACGGCGCGAGGCGCCAGTCGAAGTGGACGGACGCGGACAGCCGGGCCAGCGCCTCGGCCGGTCCGTCGGCGAAGCGGGCGCCCCAGAGCCGTACGTCGCCGTTGCCGTTGCCGTTGCTCACTACGTGCTCCTCGGAAGTGCCACGATCACTGATAGGCATAACTATGCAGAGGTCTGCATGCTTTGTCAAAAGCGGGTGCCGGGGCGGCCCGGCCGCCGGTACGGTCGGCCTCCGGACACCTGGGGGGATCATGGACGACGCCTGGACGGCGGTGCGGCAGCTCGCCGGCGGCGCGCCGCTGCGCGAAGCGATCGGCGTGCGCGACTCGGCGGAGTGCTGGGTGGCGCTCGACCTGGCGGTGCGGTGGCTGCCGCCCGACGACCTCCCCGTGTACGCGCCGCCGGACGGGCGGTCGCTGCGCTGGGACTGGAACACACCGCTGCCCACCTTCCGGCGGGCCCGGGCGCGCGCGGCGGAAACGGAACCGGCGACCGCCATCGCCCTGTGCCACCCGGACGGCCGGGTCCGGGAGGCGGCGCTCGACCGGGTGTCCCGCTACCCGGACCTGCTGCCCCTCCTCGTCGTGCGGTGCGCGGACTGGGCGGCTCCGGTACGCGAGCGGGCCCGGGCCCTGCTCGCGTCGGTGGAGGGCGCCGCCCTCGTCCCGCAGGCGGAGCTGATCCTGCTCCTCGGCCGCCGCGAGCGGGGCGGGTACGCCGTGGAGCTGCTGGGCCGGGTCCTGCGCGAGGGCCCCGCCGAGGCCCTGGCCCCGCTGCTGGTGAGCACCGACCGGGCGACGCTCCGGCTCGGCCATCGCGTCGCCGCCGAGCGCGGACTGATGCCCCCGCTCCGGCTGGCCCGCATCGCCGCCTGCTCGGGGGACGTCGTCCTCCAGGACCTGTGCGCGGAGGCGGCGATCGCCGCGGTGCGGGAGCAGGGCCACGACGACGGTGTCCTCGGCGTCCTGCTGTCGGCCCGCCCGCCCCGCGTCCGGGCCGCCGGAGTGACCGCGCTGCGGCGCGCCGGGCGGTACGAGGAGGCGCGGGCGTACCTGGCCGACCGTTCGGGTGTGGTGCGGGCCTGCGCCCGGTACGTGGTGCGCCAGGGCGGGACCGATCCGCTGCCGCTGTACCGGGCGCTGTGCACCGGCGGATCCGTCCTGCCGGGTGCCGCCGCCGGGCTCGGCGAGTGCGGCGACCGGAAGGCGGACGCGGACGCGGACACGCTGTGGGCCCTGGTCCGCCACCCGGACCCGGCCGTGCGCGCCCAGGCGGTGACCGGGCTGCGGGCGCTGGACGCGGTGACGCGGGAGGGGCTGACGCCGTTGCTGGACGACCCGTCACCCGCCGTCGTCCGGGCGGCCACGGGGGCCCTGCTCCCGCACGCGGACGAGTTCCCGGTGGCGTGGCTGCGCGAGCGCGACGCCCCGGGGTCGCGCCGGGCGGTGCGGGTGGCGGCGCGGCGGCTGCTGTGGGCGGCGGGGCGGCCCCGCGTCGGCTGACGGGACGTTTCGGGGGCGGCCGGACGGTGAGCGGCCTAAAGTCCGTGGCATGCGAAGACTTGTGACAACCGCCGCCGTCCTGCTCGCCCTCGGCACCGTGGTCGGGGCCGGCCGGCCCCCGCTGGCCACCGCCCCGCTGCCGACCCGGCTGGCCGACACGGGCGGCGGCACGCAGCTGATCACCGCCATGGCGGACTCCACCTCGTCCACCTCCGGCACCCTCACCTGGTGGGACCTGCGGGACGGGAAGTGGGTCGCCGCCGGGACCGCCGCCGCCCGGTTCGGCTCCAAGGGGCTCACCGAGGGCAGCACCCGTCAGCAGAGCACGTACACGACGCCGACCGGTCTGTACGACCTGCCGTACGCGTTCGGGGTCAAGGCCGCTCCCGCCGGGACGCGCTACTCGTACCGGCAGGCCACCACCAAGTCCTGGTGGTGCGAGGACAACGAGGCCCGCGACTACAACCGCTGGGTCGAGCCGCTCCCCTCGGACTGCCGGGCCTCGGAGTCCGAGCAGATCACCGCGTACCCCACGCAGTACGCCCGGGCGCTCGTCATCGGCTTCAACTACGACCAGCCGGTGCGCGGCCGCGGCGCCGGGATCTTCCTGCACGTCAACGGGTCCGGCGCGACCGCCGGTTGCGTCTCCGTACCGGCGGACGCGATGGACCGC
Organism: Streptomyces sp. NPDC052299; assembly: GCF_040679335.1. Lineage (NCBI taxonomy): Bacteria > Bacillati > Actinomycetota > Actinomycetes > Kitasatosporales > Streptomycetaceae > Streptomyces > Streptomyces sp. NPDC052299. The sequence goes on from NZ_JBFAUP010000013.1 coordinate 200,233, forward strand.
ATCCTCGCCTGGGCCGACCCGGCCCGCAGCCCGCACATCGCGATCGGCACCGTCGCCGGCGCCACCGCGATCACCAACTACTAACGCTCGTTCTGCGCCAGCCGCAGCAGATGGTCGGCGAGCGCCTGCCCGCCGGCCGGATCGCGGCTGATCAGCATGAGCGTGTCGTCGCCCGCGATGGTGCCGAGGATGTCGTGCAGTTCGGCCTGGTCGATGGCCGAGGCGAGGAACTGCGCGGCGCCCGGCGGCGTACGCAGCACCACCAGGTTGGCCGAGGCCTCCGCCGAGATCAGCAGCTCGGCGGAGAGCCGGCGCATCCGCTCCTCCTTGGCGGAGCCGCCCAGCGGCGCCTGCGGGGTGCGGAAACCGCCCTCGCTCGGCACCGCGTAGATCAGCTCGCCGCCGGTGTTGCGGATCTTCACCGCGCCCAGCTCGTCCAGGTCCCGGGAGAGCGTCGCCTGAGTGACGCTCAGCCCGTCGTCGCTGAGGAGCTTGGCCAGCTGGCTCTGCGAGCGCACCGGCTGCCGGTTGAGGATGTCCACGATCCGGCGGTGGCGCGCCGTGCGGGTCTGCGGCACCGAAGGCCCGCCGAACTCGGATTCCTGCGCCTCGGTCATCGTCGTCGCCTCATTCTCCGGAGCGCTTCTCTCCGGATCGTCCGTCCCCGTATGCCGCGTCGAGGGCACCCGGCAGCGCCCGGAGGAACGCGTCCACCTCCGCGTCACCGATGGTCAGCGGCGGCATCAGCCGCAGGACGTCGGGCGCGGGCGCGTTCACCAGGAGGCCGGCACCCTGAGCCGCCTGTTGCGCCTGGGGCGCGAGGGGCTCGGTGAGCACGATACCCAGCAGCAGCCCGGAGCCGCGGACGTGGGATACCAGGGGGTGCCCCAGCCCTTCCACGCCCTCCCGGATGCGCTCGCCCAGCCGCTTCACCTGGTCGAGGGCTCCGTCGGCGGCGAGGGTGTCCAGGACCGCGAGGCCGGCGGCGCAGGCGACCGGGTTGCCGCCGAACGTCGTGCCGTGGTGGCCGGGGGCGAGCAGGTCGGCCGCCGCGCCGAAGGCGACCGTGGCGCCGATCGGGAGTCCGCCGCCGAGGCCCTTGGCGAGGGTGACGACGTCGGGCTCGACGCCCTGGTGGGCCTGGTGCTCGAACCACGTGCCGCACCGGCCGATGCCGGTCTGGACCTCGTCCAGGACGAGCAGGGTGCCGGTGGCCCGGGTGATCTCCCTGGCCGCCTCCAGATAGCCCCTGGGCGGGACGACGACGCCGTTCTCGCCCTGCATGGGCTCGATGATCACCAGCGCGGTGTCCGTGGTGACGGCGGATCGCAGCGCCTCCACGTCCCCGTACGGCACATGGGTGACGTCGCCGGGGAGCGGGGTGAACGCCTCGCGCTTCTTGGGCTGGCCGGTGAGCGCGAGGGCGCCCATGGTCCGGCCGTGGAAGCCGCCGTCGGTGGCGACCATGTGGGTGCGTCCGGTCAGCCGGCCGATCTTGAAGGCGGCCTCGTTGGCCTCGGCGCCCGAGTTGCAGAAGTAGACCCTGCCGGTGCGGCCGAAGAGCGAGAGGAGCCGTTCGGCGAGCGCGACGGGCGGCTCGGCGATGAACAGGTTGGACACGTGCCCGAGGGTCGAGATCTGGGCGGTGACCGCCTCCACGACGGCCGGGTGGGCGTGGCCCAGGGCGTTGACCGCGATGCCGCCGACAAAGTCGAGGTATTCGGTTCCGTCCGCGTCCCACACCCGCGCGCCCTCGCCGCGCACGAGGGACAGCTTCGGGGTGCCGTAGTTGTCCATCAGTGCGTGCTGCCAGCGCTGCGAAAGCTCGGCGTTGCTCATGACTCCCCCTGTGCGTCGGGCACGACCATCGTGCCGATTCCCTCGTCGGTGAAGATCTCCAGCAGGATCGAGTGCTGCACCCGGCCGTCGATGACGCGGGCGGTCTCCACCCCGTTCCGTACGGCGTGCAGGCAGCCCTGCATCTTGGGCACCATGCCGCTGGACAGGTCGGGCAGCAGCTTCTCCAGCTCGGTGGCGGTGAGCCGGCTGATCACGTCGTCGCTGTGGGGCCAGTCCTCGTACAGGCCCTCGACGTCGGTCAGGACCATCAGCGTCTCGGCGTTCAGCGCGGCGGCGAGTGCGGCGGCCGCGGTGTCGGCGTTGACGTTGTAGACGTGGTTGTCGTCGGCGGACCGGGCGATGGAGGAGATGACCGGGATGCGGCCGTCGTCCAGCAGGGCCTGGATGGCGCCGGTGTCGATGGCGGTGATCTCGCCGACCCGGCCGATGTCGACCGGTTCGCCGTCGATGGTCGGCCGGTGCTGTATGGCGGTGATGGTGTGGGCGTCCTCGCCGGTCATGCCGACGGCGAGCGGCCCGTGCTGGTTGAGCAGGCCGACCAGCTCGCGCTGGACCTGGCCCGCGAGCACCATGCGTACGACGTCCATCGCCTCGGGCGTGGTGACGCGCAGGCCCGCCTTGAACTCGCTGACCAGGCCCTGCTTGTCGAGCTGGGCGCTGATCTGGGGGCCGCCGCCGTGCACGACGACGGGCTTGAGTCCGGCGTGGCGCAGGAAGACGACGTCCTGGGCGAAGGCCGCCTTCAGCTCCTCGTCGATCATGGCGTTGCCGCCGAACTTGATGACGACGGTCCTGCCGTTGTGCCGGGTCAGCCAGGGCAGTGCCTCGATCAGGATCTGCGCCTTCGGGAGTGCGGTGTGCTTCCGCGCCGTCGTCATGAGCTGTACGCGCTGTTCTCGTGGACGTAGTCCGCGGTGAGGTCGTTGGCCCAGATGACGGCGGACTCGGCGCCCGCGGCGAGGTCGGCGGTGATCCGGACCTCCCGGAAGCGCATGTCCACCAGGTCGCGGTCCTCGCCGACCGAGCCGTTGCGGCAGACCCAGACGTCGTTGATGGCGACGTTGAGCGCGTCCGGCTCGAAGGCGGCCTTCGTGGTGCCGATGGCGGAGAGCACCCGGCCCCAGTTGGGGTCCTCGCCGTGGATGGCGCACTTGAGGAGGTTGTTGCGGGCGATGGAGCGGCCCACCTCGACGGCGTCGTCCTCGGTCGCGGCGTTGACGACCTCGATCCGGATGTCCTTGGAGGCGCCCTCGGCGTCCCCGATCAGCTGCCGGGCCAGGTCGTCGCAGACGGCCCGTACGGCTTCGGCGAACTCCTTCTGCTCCGGGGCGATCCCGCTGGCGCCGGAGGCCAGCAGCAGCACGGTGTCGTTGGTGGACATGCAGCCGTCGGAGTCGACCCGGTCGAAGGTGGTGCGGGTGGCGTCGCGCAGGGCGGCGTCGAGTCCGGCGGCGTCCACGTCGGCGTCGGTGGTGAGCACGACGAGCATGGTGGCCAGGCCCGGGGCGAGCATGCCGGCGCCCTTGGCCATGCCGCCGACGGTCCAGCCCTCGCCGCCCGCGACGGCGGTCTTGTGCACGGTGTCGGTGGTCTTGATGGCGATGGCGGCCTTCTCGCCGCCGTGCTCGCTGAGGGCGGCCGCGGCCTTCTCGATGCCGGGGAGCAGCTTGTCCATGGGGAGCAGGATGCCGATGAGCCCGGTGGAGGCGACGGCGATCTCGCCCGCGCTGTGGCCCTGCAGGACCTCGGCGGCCTTCTCGGCGGTGGCGTGGGTGTCCTGGAAGCCCTGCGGGCCCGTACAGGCGTTGGCGCCGCCGGAGTTGAGGACGACCGCGGAGACCTCGCCGCCCTTGAGGACCTGCTCCGACCAGAGGACGGGGGCGGCCTTGACGCGGTTGGAGGTGAAGACGCCCGCGGCGGCGCGGCGCGGACCGTTGTTGACCACGAGGGCCAGATCCGGGTTGCCGTTCTCCTTGATTCCGGCGGCGATGCCCGCCGCCGAGAATCCTTGTGCTGCCGTGACGCTCACGGTGCGACTCCGATCGTGGAAAGACCTGTGTCCTCGGCCAGGCCGAGGGCGATGTTCATGGACTGCAGGGCCCCGCCCGCGGTGCCCTTGGCGAGGTTGTCGATGGCGCTGATCACGATGATCCGCCCGGCCGCCTCGTCGTACGCGACCTGGATCTGCACGGCGTTGGAGCCGTACACGGCGGCGGTGGCGGGCCACTGCCCCTCGGGCAGCAGGTCCACGAACGGCTCGTCCGCGTACGCCTTCTCGTAGGCGGCGCGTACGCTCTCGGCGCTCGCCCCGGGCTTCGCCTTGGCGCTGCACGTGGCGAGGATGCCGCGGGGCATGGGCGCGAGGGTCGGCGTGAACGAGACGGTGACCGGCTCACCGGCGGCGGCGCTGAGGTTCTGGATCATCTCCGGCGTGTGGCGGTGGACGCCGCCGACGCCGTACGGCGACATGTTGCCCATCACCTCGGAGCCCAGCAGGTGCGGCTTGGCCGCCTTGCCCGCGCCGGAGGTCCCTGAAGCCGCGACGATCACGGCCTCGGGCTCGGCGAGCTGTGCCGCGTACGCCGGGTAGAGCGCGAGGGACACGGCGGTCGGATAGCACCCCGGCACCGCGATCCGCTTGGTGCCGGCGAGGGCGGCCCGGCCCCCGGGCAGCTCGGGCAGGCCGTAGGGCCAGGTCCCGGCGTGCGGCGATCCGTAGAATTTCTCCCAGTCGCCGGAGTCCCGGAGGCGGAAGTCGGCGCCCATGTCCACGACCAGGACGTCGTCGCCGAGCTGTTCGGCCACGGCCGCGGACTGGCCGTGCGGCAGGGCCAGGAAGACGACGTCGTGCCCGGCGAGCACGTCGGCGGTGGTGGGCTGGAGGATGCGGCCGGCCAGGGGGCGCAGGTGCGGTTGGAGCGCGCCGAGGGGCTGGCCCGCGTTGGAATTGGCGGTGAGTGCGCCGATCTCCACCTCGGGGTGGGCGAGCAGCAGACGGAGCAGTTCTCCGCCCGCGTAACCGCTCGCTCCTGCCACTGCTGCGCGTACCGCCATGGAAAGCCTCCTCATCGATGGCATGACTATACGCAGCGATGCACTTTTATGCAAAGACTCACGGGTGGCTCACCGCAGCGGGCGGCACGGGCACGTACGCTCGCGCCCATGCCCGCCCCGCCCTCCCCCGCGCCCCGTCTGCACCGCGTCGCCGTCCTCGTGCTCGACGGGGCGAAGCCGCTCGACGTGGGCATCCCGGCCCAGGTGTTCACGACCCGGGCGAGCATGCCGTACGAGGTACGGGTGTGCGGGGCGGCCCCGGGGCTGGTGACCGGAGGTGACGGGCTCGCCTACCACGTCACGCACGGGCTCTCCGCGCTGACCTGGGCGGACATCGTCTTCGTACCGGGATACCGGCAGCCGGACCGGGAGGATCCGCCCCGGGCCGTGATCGAGGCGCTGGTCGCCGCCCACGAGCGGGGGGCGCGGCTCGCCGCCATCTCGACCGGCGCTTTCGCGCTCGCCGCGACCGGGCTGCTCGACGGCCGCCGGGCCACCACGCACTGGCACTACACGCGGGCGCTCGCCGCGAAGTACCCGCGCGTCCGGGTGGACGAGAACGTACTGTTCGTGGACGAGGGCAGCGTCCTCACCTCGGCGGGCGCCGCGTCCGGGATCGACCTGTGCCTGCACGTCCTGCGCGGCGACCTGGGCATCGCCGCGTCCAACCACGCGGCGCGCCGGCTCGTCGCGGCTCCGTACCGCAGCGGCGGGCAGGCGCAGTACGTGCCGCGCAGCGTGCCCGAGCCGCTGGGCGAGCGGTTCGCGGCCACCCGTGAGTGGGCGCTGCACCGGCTCGGCGAACCCCTCACGCTCGACGCGCTGGCCCGGCACGCGGCGGTGTCGCCCCGCACGTTCTCGCGGCGGTTCGCCGAGGACACCGGGTACACCCCGATGCAATGGGTGATGCGCGCCCGCATCGACATGGCCCGCGAACTCCTCGAACGCTCGGAGCGGGCCGTCGAGCAGATCGCCGCCGATGTGGGGCTCGGGACCGGCGCGAATCTGCGGCTGCACTTCCAGCGCATCCTGGGCACCACGCCGAGCGAGTACCGGCGCACCTTCGCCCGGGGCGAGTAGGAGAGCCGCACGGGGCGTACAGGACATACCGCCGCACGGTGCGGCTGGCGAGATCCTTACGGACCGTGGCGATCACGCCGCTGTCCGGGGCGCGCGGCGAGCGCGATCGTGGAGGGCGAAGAGAGAAGGGACATCTCACGTGACTCGCATCGCCATCAACGGATTCGGCCGCATCGGACGCAACGTGCTGCGCGCGCTGCTCGAACGCGACAGCGACCTCGACCTGGTCGCCGTCAACGACCTCTCGGAGCCCGCCACCCTCGCCCGGCTGCTGGCGTTCGACACCACCGCGGGCCGGCTGGGCCGCCCCGTCACCGTGGAGGGGGACACCCTCGTCGTGGACGGCCGCCGCATCAAGGTGCTCGCCGAGCAGGAGCCCGCGCGGCTGCCCTGGGCGGAGCTGGGCGTCGACATCGCCGTGGAGGCCACCGGCCGCTTCACCTCGGCGAAGGCCGCCCGCGCCCACCTCGACGCCGGAGCGAAGCGGGTGCTGGTCGCCGCGCCCTCGGACGGGGCGGACGTGACGCTCGCGTACGGCGTCAACAGCGACGCGTACGACCCCGAGCTGCACACGATCGTGTCGAACGCCTCCTGCACCACCAACGCGCTCGCGCCGCTGGCCAAGGTCCTGGACGATCTCGCCGGCATCGAGCACGGCTTCATGACGACCGTGCACGCCTACACCCAGGAGCAGAACCTCCAGGACGGCCCGCACCGCGACGCCCGCCGCGCCCGCGCCGCCGGCGTCAACATCGTGCCGACCACGACCGGTGCCGCGAAGGCCATCGGGCTCGTGCTCCCCCGGCTCGACGGCAAGCTGTCGGGCGACTCCATCCGGGTGCCGGTCCCGGTCGGCTCCATCGTGGAGCTCAACACCACCGTGGCCCGGGACGTGACGCGCGATCAGGTGCTGGAGGCGTACCGCACGGCGGCCGAGGGCCCGCTGGCGGGCGTGCTCGAATACTCCGACGACCCGCTGGTCTCGGCCGACATCACCGGCAACCCGGCGTCCTCCATCTTCGACTCGGAGCTCACCCGGGTCGACGGACGCCACATCAAGGTGTCCGCCTGGTACGACAACGAGTGGGGCTTCTCCAACCGGGTGATCGACACGCTCACCCTGCTGGCCGGCCGCTAGGGCCCGTCCGGGGGCGGTCACCGGCCGCCCCCGACTGCCTTGCCCACGGGCCGAGTTCACCTTCCGTTCGCCGTGCAACCTTCTCCGCTTCGTACGTGTCTCCTATGCGAGCCCTCACACCTCGTACGCCATTGGCTCCACGTACGCGAGCAAGGAGAATTCTGTGGGCATTCGCACCATGCTGACCGTGGCCGTGTGTGCCGCCACGGCACTGACCGGCGGTGTGGCCGTCGCAGCGCCCGGGGGAACGGCCGAGGAGAAGGCGGCCACGACCACCGTCCGCGAGGACTTCAACGGGGACGGCTATCAGGACGTCGTCGTCGCCGCCTCCAACGCCGCGGTCGCCGGACAGCCCTACGCCGGATACATCACCGTGGCCTACGGCTCCGCCCAGGGCCTGAGCACCGCGCGCACCACGACCATCGACCAGAGCACGCCGGGCGTGCCGGGTGATCCCGGGGAGGGCCACAGCTTCGGCTTCCGGATGGTCCCCGCCGACCTGGACCACGACGGCCTGACGGACCTCGCGCTGTACACCAACGAGTCCGTGCCGGAGATGAGCAACTGGGGTTCCGTCATCGTTCTGTGGGGCCGCACCGGCGGCATCACGGGCCAGGGTGCTGTGCGCATCCCGGGCCCCGAGTCCGGCGACATGGGCAACAACCTCATCGCCGGCGACTTCAACGGCGACGGCAACGCGGACCTGATGATGGCGCACGGCTGGGGCGACGGGAGCCTCGAACAGCGAAGCGTGCTGTACGGGCCGTTCAGCCGGGCGGGCGAGTTCGCCCGCGAGCAGCGCATCACGATGTTCACCTCGGACAACGCCATGGACAACCCCGCCGTGGGCGACTTCAACGGCGACGGCATCGACGACCTGTGCACCTTCTACGCCTACGAGGAGCACAGCGAGGGCGGGAGCCTCTGGCTGGGCACCCCCCAGGGCCTGTCGACGACCTCCACGGATCTGCCCTCCGGCTCGTCCCCGACGGTCGGCGACTTCGACCACGACGGCAAGGACGACCTGGCCGTCCGCGTGGTGCCGAACGGCATCTACGAGGACTTCCCCACGGACCCGGGCACCGTCAAGATCTACTACGGTGCGGCGTCCGGTGTGATCACCACCCGGACCAAGGTGATCACCCAGGACACCGCGGGTGTGCCGGGTGTCAGCGAGAAGGGCGACCAGTTCGGTGCCCGGCTCGGCGCGGGCGACGTCAACGGCGACGGGTACGACGACCTCGCGGTGGGCGTGCCCTTCGAGGCGCTGGAGTCCAAGGCGGGCGCGGGCGCGGTGGTGCTGCTCAAGGGCGGGCCCGGCGGGCTGACCGGCACCGGCGCCAAGTCCTTCCACCAGGACACGACGGGCATGCCCGGGGTGGCGGAGGCGGGTGACCACTTCGGCGGTGCGGTGCGGCTGCTGGACGTCACCGGGGACGGCAAGGCGGAGCTGACGGCCGGCGCCCCCGACGAGGACCTGGAGGCGATCGCGGACGGCGGTGCGGTGTGGTCGCTGCGCGGCACCTCCACGGGGCTGACGACGACCGGCGCCCTCGCCTTCAACCCGGTCGACCTGGGCGTCCTCGCCAAGAAGGCGCGGTTCGGCTTGAACGTCTCCGGTGACAACGGACCGGGGCTCTACAGCTACTGAGCAACGCGAGGGGCCCCTTCCGCCGTCGCGGAAGGGGCCCCTCGTACGTGCTCGGGCGTCAGGCGCGCTCGTCGCGTGCCTTCGCCTCGCGCTCGGCGTTCCGCTCCTTGATGCGGATGTTCTCCTTGCGGACGTCCGCCTGGGTGGCGCGCTCCTTCTGCAGCCACTCGGGGTTGTCCTGCTTCAGGGCGTCGATCTGCTCGGTGGTCAGCGCTTCGGTGACCCCGCCGCGGGCCAGGCCCGAGATGGAGACGCCCAGCTTGGACGCGACGACCGGGCGGGGGTGCGGGCCGTTGTTCCGCAGGTCGCGCAGCCACTGGGGCGGATCGGCCTGGAGGGCCGCCAGCTCGGCGCGCGAGACGACACCCTCCTGGAATTCGGCGGGGGTGGCGTCGAGGTACACGCCCAGCTTCTTCGCCGCGGTCGCGGGCTTCATCGTCTGGGCGGTCTGGTGGGACTTCATGAGGTCAAGGGTATCCAGCGCGTGCGGCGCCTTCGACCACGGCCGGTAACCTGGCGGGGTGACAGGCCCCGAAGCAACCCCCTCGTTCCGGCTGGCGTACGTCCCCGGAGTGACCCCCGCCAAATGGGTGCGGATCTGGAACGAGCGCCTGCCGGACATCCCCCTGGTCCTCGTCCAGGTCCCCGCGCACGGCGCCCAGGAGCTGCTGCGGGCCGGTGACGCCGACGCGGCGTTCCTCCGGCTGCCGGTGGACGGCACGGATCTCAGCGCGATCCCGCTGTACACGGAGACCACGGTCGTCGTGGTCCCGAAGGACCACCTGATCGCGGCGGTGGACGAGCTGTCCGTCGCGGAGCTGGCCGACGAGATCGTGCTCCACCCGATGGACGACGCCCTGCCCTGGGAGCAGCTGCCCGGGCGCCCGGCGCTGGAGCGGCCGGCGAGCACGGGCGACGCGATCGAGCTGGTCGCGGCGGGCATCGGCGTCCTCGTGGTGCCCCAGTCGCTGGCCCGGCTGCACCACCGCAAGGACCTGACGTACCGGCCGCTGACGGACGCCCCGGAGTCCCGCGTCGCGCTGTCCTGGCCGCAGGAGAAGACCACCGACCAGGTGGAGGACTTCATCGGCATCGTCCGCGGTCGTACGGTGAACAGCTCGCGCGGCCGGGCGGGCGCGGCGGCCGCCGCCCAGCCGAAGGCGAAGGACAGGGCGAAGGACAAGTCGAAGCCGAAGCGGGCTTCCGGTACGGCGGCCGGCAAGGGGTCCCGGGGCGGCGCGGGGGGCTCCGGCTCCAAGGGCGCTCGCGGCGCCGCCGCCAAGCGCGGGAAGCCCCGCCGAAGGCCGTAACCCCTCCGTTGTCGGACCCGCCTGGCAGCATCGGGGAGCATGACGCACACCGAACGCCCTATGCCGCCCCTCGACGCCGACGAGCGCACCGGCCTGGAGAGCTGGCTCGACTTCTACCGGGCCACCGTGGCCCAGAAGTGCGAGGACCTCACCGACGAGCAGGCCCGCAGCGCCTCCGTACCGCCCTCGTCGCTGACGCCGATGGGGCTCGTCCAGCACCTCGCGGAGGTCGAGCGGAACTGGTTCCGGCGGATTCTGACCGGCGAGGACGTGCCACCGCTGTACGGCCCGCCGGCCGGTCCCGGGGACCGGAGCGGAGGGTTCGAGCTGCCCGCGGACGCCGCCTTCGCCGATGCCCTCGCGGTCTGGCGGGAGGAGGTCGCCGCGTCCCGCGCGGTCTGCGCCGAGCGCTCCCTGGAGGACTCCGCCCCCTTCATGGGCGGTGAGGTGAGGCTCCGCTGGATCTACCACCACATGATCGGCGAGTACGCCCGCCACAGCGGTCACGCCGATCTGCTCCGGGAGCGGATCGACGGGAGCACCGGTGTCTGACGGCCCGGGCGTCGCGGTCATTCGGGCGGATGTCAGGATGGTCGTATGACGAGCCAGGTTTTCTTCGACATCACCATCAACGACGAGCCCGCCGGGCGGATCGTCTTCAATCTGTTCGACGACATCGTTCCCAAGACCGCCGAGAACTTCCGCCAGCTGGCGACCGGCCAGAACGGCTTCGGTTACAAGGGCTCCTCCTTCCACCGGGTCATCCCGCAGTTCATGCTCCAGGGCGGCGACTTCACGCGCGGCGACGGCACCGGCGGCAAGAGCATCTACGGCAACAAGTTCGCCGACGAGAACTTCGAGCTGAAGCACACCAAGCCGGGCCTGCTCTCGATGGCCAACGCGGGCCCGAACTCGAACGGTTCGCAGTTCTTCATCACCACGATCGTGACGTCCTGGCTGGATGGCAAGCACGTCGTCTTCGGTGAGGTCGCCGACGAGGACAGCATGGTCCTGGTCAAGCGCATCGAGGGCCTCGGCTCGCAGAGCGGCCGCACCCAGGCGAAGATCACCATCGCGGACTCCGGCATCCTCTGATCCCGGTCCCCCGGCGCACCGAACGCGCCGCCCGGCATTTCGTGCCGGGCGGCGCGTTTCTGCATTCGGAAACACGTTCCATGTCAACCATCAGTTGACACTCGCGGACTGTCAACTTAAGGTTGACACATGACGAATCCCGTAGTTCCCTCGCAGCCCGTCCGCCTCGACGACCTGATCGCGGCCATCAAGAAGGTGCACTCCGATGCCCTGGACCAGCTTCAGGACGCCGTCATCGCCGCCGACCACCTCGGCGACGTCGCCGACCACCTGATCGGCCACTTCGTGGACCAGGCGCGCCGCTCCGGCGCCTCCTGGACCGACATCGGCAAGAGCATGGGCGTGACCCGGCAGGCCGCCCAGAAGCGCTTCGTCGCCAAGGACCCCGGCGAGGGCGCCGCCCTCGACCCGAACCAGGGCTTCGGCCGCTTCACGCAGCGCGCCAAGAACGTGGTGATGGCGGCCCAGAACGAGGCCCGCGCCGCGGGCAACGCCGAGATCGGCACCGAACACCTCGTCCTCGGCCTGCTCAGCGAGCCCGAAGCGCTCGCGGCCGCGTTCATCAAGGCCCAGGGCGTGGTCCTGGACACCGTCCGGCAGGCGGCCACCGAGGCGCTGCCCGCGGCCACCGAGGGCGAGCTCCCCGAGCTGATCCCGTACAACGGTGACGCGCGCAAGGCGCTGGAGCTCACCTTCCGCGAGGCCCTGCGGATGGGACACAACTACATCGGCACCGAGCACATCCTCCTCGCGCTGCTGGAGCACGAGGACGGCTCCGGCGTGCTCAGCGGCCTCGGCATCGACAAGGCGACCGCCGAGCGGGACATCGCCGAGGCGCTGGCGATCCTCTCGGCGGGCAAGCAGGAGCCCGGCCGGGCGTGAGCGATCCGGCCGCCCGTGGCCGCCTACTCCAGGCGCAGGCTCCAGCGGCGTGAGCGGCCGGTGAGCGTGACGGTGGAGAGCGGGCCGGCGTCGACGTTCCAGTACGTGGCCGGCGGGGCCTTCAGCGCGTAGACGAGGGCCGCCCGGACCACGGCGGGTTCGGCGACGGCGACGATCGCTCCCTCGCAGGCGGGGCGGGTGTCCAGCCAGCCGCCTATCCGCGAGATGAACGCGAGCAGCGGCTCTCCGCCGTGCGGCGCTGAGCGCGGGTCCGCCAGCCAGGCGTCCACGGCCGCCGGTTCCCTGGCGGTGACCTCGGCGAGCGTACGGCCCCGCCAGCGCCCCATGTCGCAGTCGCGCAGGGCGGGCTGCACCAGCGGGTGGAAGCCCAGCGCCTCGCCGGTCGCGCGGCTGCGCGGGGTCGGCGAGCAGTAGCGCAGCTCGGCGGAGCCCAGGGGCGCCAGGGCCGGGGCCGCGGAGCGCACCGCGTGCCACCCGGCCTCGTCGAGCGGCCGGTCGTCATCGAAGCGCTCGCCGAGCAGGGCGGAGCCGCGCGCCGCGGCGAGGAGCGTGACCCGAACACTCATGGCCGCGATCGTGGGGCTGATCGCGACGCGGGTCAAGGGGTCGTTCGCGCAGACCTACGGCCGAGTAGGCCCGGAAACGGGTCCGCGGGCGGCCGGGGTGCCTTCCCAGGCCGTACGCAGCCGGCGCACGCCCTCCGTGATCTCCGGCGGCCCGGCGACCGAGGCGAAGCTCAGGCGGATGTGCGGGGCCGGGGGTTCGGCGGAGAAGTACGGGCGCCCCGGAGCGACGGCCACGCCCGCGCGCAGGGCGGCCTGGACCATCGCGGACTCGTCCGCGCCCGCCTCGGAGCCGGGCAGGGTCAGCCAGAGGTAGCCGCCGCCGGACGGGATGTGCGGGAGGCCGAGGCCCGGCAGGGCCGTCCGCAGCGCCGCCGTCATCACCGTGCGGCGGGCGCCGAGCTCCGCGGCGACCGCGCGCAGGTGGCGGGCCCAGGCGGGCGAGCCGACGAGTTCGAGCGCGGCCTCCTGGAGCGGTCGGGGCACGAAGAAGCTGTCCACGATCTGGATGGACCGCAGCCGCTCCATCGCCGGGCCCCGGGCGGCCAGCGCACCCACCCGCAGGCTGGGCGAGGCCGCCTTGGTGAGCGAGCGGGTGTGCACGACGACGCCGTCCGGGTCGTCGGCGGCGAGCGGCCCCGGCAGCGGGCCCGCGTCGTCGTGCGCCAGGAGGCGGGCGAAGTCGTCCTCGATGACGAAGGCCCCCGCCTCCCGGGCGATCCGGACGACCTCGGGGCGCCGGGCCGGGGAGAGCACCGTGCCCGTCGGGTTCTGGAACAGGGGCTGGCAGACGAAGACGCGGGCTCCGGTCGCCCGGAAGGCGGCGGCGAGCAGGTCGGGCCGGACGCCCTCCGAGTCCACCGGGACCGGCACCGGCCGCAGCCCGCCCGCGCGGGCGGCCGCCAGCATGCCGGGGTACGTCGGCGACTCGACCAGCACCGGTGCGCCGGGCGGGGCGAGAGCCCGCAGCGCGGTGGCCAGGGCGCTCTGTCCGCCCGCGGTGATCAGCACGTCGGCCGCGCCGAGCGAGGGCCCGATGTCGCGGGCGAACCAGGCGCGCAGCTCGGTCAGCCCGTCGACCGGCGGACGGCTCCACGCGCCCGGACGGCGGCCGGCCCGGGCCAGGGCGGCGGCCAGGGCCCGTTCGGGCTGGAGCGAGGCGTGCAGATAGCCGCCGTTGAGCTCGATGACCCCGGTGGGCGGGGGGACCAGGCTGACCAGGAGGCCGGACGCGTCGACGCTGCGGGGGACGGCCTCCGGGGAGCCGTCGCCGCTGAGCGAGACCTCCTGCCAGGAGGTGTCACCGGCCGGGGGCGCCGGACGGGCGGCGGGCTCGGCCCGGTAGGCGCCGGAACCGGGGCGGGTCACGACGAGCCCTTCGGCGGCGAGCCGCGCGACGGCCCGCGACACGGTCACGGGGCTCGCCCGGAAGCGCTCGACCAGGGACCGGCTGGACGGCAGCTTCTCACCCGGGGAGTAGCGGTCGAGCTCGGACCGCAAGGCTGCGACCAGTTCCGCCACACTGCTACGCTCATGCATGAGAGCAGAGAGTAGCGCTACTACGCCCCAGACGATAGCGGTCGCCGCCTCCGACGGCCGCCCGCGCCCGCCCGTCCCGGCTTCCGCCCCGGCCCCTCGCGGCACCCTGCTCGCGCTGCTGGGCGTGGTGACGTTCTCGCTGACCTTCCCGTCCACCGTCTGGGGTCTGGAGAGCTTCGGCCCCTGGTCCCTCGTCGCGCTGCGCAGCGTGCTCGCGGCGGTGCTGTCCGGCGGCTTCCTGCTCGCGGCCCGGGTCCGGACACCGGCCCGGGAGCACTGGGCGGGGCTCGCCGTCGTGGCCGGCGGGGTGGTGGTCGGTTTCCCGCTGCTGACGACGCTGGCGCTGCGGACGTCCACCACCTCGCACGCCGCGGTGGTCGTGGGCCTGCTCCCGCTGACCACGGCGGTCTTCTCCTCGCTGCGTACCGGGACGCGCCCGCCCCGGGCCTTCTGGGCGGCGGCGGTGGCCGGGGCGGCCGTGGTGATCGCCTTCACCGCGGCGCAGAGCGGCGGGGCGCTGTCGGCCGGGGACCTCTTCCTGTTCGGCGCGCTGCTGGTGTGCGCGGCCGGGTACACGGAGGGCGGCCGGCTGGCGAAGGTGATGCCGGGCTGGCAGGTGACCGGCTGGGCGCTGGTCCTCACTCTGCCGCTCAGCCTCGCGGGCGCCGCCGTCGCGCTGGCGTACGAGCCGGTGCGGCTCGGGGTCCACGGCGTCGTCGGGCTGGTCTGGGTGGCGGCCGGCTCCACGTTCCTCGGGCTCTACGTCTGGTACCGGGGCATGGCGGAGATCGGGATCGCGCGGGCCAGCCAGCTCCAGCTCGCGCAGCCGCTGCTGACGCTGTTCTGGTCCTTCTTCCTGCTCGGCGAGGAGGTCGCGGCGGCGGCCCCGGTGGCGGCCGTCGCGGTCCTGGTCTGCATCGCGCTCACCCAGCGCGCGACGCGCACCCGGTCCTAGGTCCTGTCGTCACATTCCCGTCGTCCGCCCGGAGGGCGGGCTGGGCGGCGTCAGGTGCGTGCTCTCGCTGTGCCGGCCCCAGACCCCTGTACTGGACGTACCGGGGTCCGGGGCCGGTGCGGCGAGAGTGCGTGCATGGCGTCGCCCAGCAGACGGGAATGTGACGACAGGACCTAGACTGGTCAGCAGTACGGCACGGAACGCCACCCGCGAGGAGGTCACTCCCGATGGAGGCACACAAGGGCGACCGGCTGCTGACGCACGGCAGGACCGTGGGGCAGCAGGACCGCGTCGCGGAGATCGTGGAAGTGCTCGGAGAGCGGGGCACTCCCCCGTACCGCGTCCGCTTCGACGACGGACACGAGCATCTGCTCGCACCGGGCCCCGACACCGTCGTGCAGCACACGGGCTGCGCGTCGGGCCGGGACGCGGACATCACGTAGAACGGCGCGGTCCGCGCCCGGGTCAGCGCGGCGGCCTCGTGCGGGCCCGGTAGTGGTCGGCGACCACCCGGTCCATCGCGCCGATCCTGTCCGCCGCCACGCTCTTCGCCGAGAAGTACACGTGGCCGCGGACCTGGTCGTACCGGGCGGCGAGGTCGATGTGGCGGGACAGCTCCGCCGGGTCCTGCCAGGCGGCGGGCTGGGCCGGGTCGCCGCACTTGTACAGCGCCTCGCCGATGAACAGGTCGACGCCCGTCCCGCGTACCGTGTCCGACCACCACGCCACCAGCTCGGCGTAGTCGGCGGCGGCGTTGCCGATGTGCCAGTACAGCTGCGGGACGACGTAGTCCAGCCAGCCCTTCCTGATCCAGCCGCGGGTGTCCGCGTACAGGTCGTCGTAGGTCTGCACCCCCGCCCTCGTCCGGGAGCCCGCCGGGTCGGTGTCCGCGTTGCGCCAGACGCCGAAGGGGCTGATGCCGAAGCGGATGTCCGGCTTCAGCGCCTTGACGCGCTCGGACATCTCGCGCACCAGCCGGTCCGTGTTGTCGCGGCGCCAGGCCGCCCGGTCGGGAAATCCGGCGCCGTACTTCTCGTAGGCGGCGCCGTCCGCGAAGCTCTGACCGGTCACCGGGTACGGGTAGAAGTAGTCGTCCCAGTGCACGGCGTCGATGTCGTAGCGGCGGACCGCGTCCAGCATCGCGTCCTGGACGAAGGCGCGGACTTCGGGCAGGCCCGGGTTGTAGTAGAGCCTGCCGCCGTACGGGAGGACCCAGCCGGGATTGCGGCGCGCCGGGTGCGCGGCGGCGAGGCGGGACGGGTCGGTGTGGTTGGCGACCCGGTACGGGTTGAACCACGCGTGCAGCTCCAGGCCCCGGTCGTGCGCCTCCCGTACGGCCGTGCCCAGCGGGTCCCAGCCGGGATCCTTGCCCTGCGTCCCGGTCAGGCACTCGGCCCACGGCTCGTACGCGGAGGGCCACAGCGCGTCGGCGGTCGGCCGGACCTGGAGGATCACCGCGTTGAGCTTCCGCGCCACCGCCCGGTCGAGGAGGGCGGCCAGTTCGTCCCGCTGCGCGGCGGCGGACAGGCCCGGCTTCGACGGCCAGTCCGTGTTGGCGACGGACGCCACCCATACGCCGCGCAGCTCCCGCCGCACCACGTCGCGCCCGGCGGCCGGACCCGGCAGGGGCCGCGCCCGCCCGGGCCCGGCCACCGCGTCACCGGCCACCGCAGCCGCTCCCACCGCCCCGGCGACCACCCCGGCCGCACCCGTCACGAACCCTCTCCGGTCCATACCTCGCATCGCGTCGCACCCGCTCTCTCTCCGTACACGTCGAGCCCTGCCGTATCCCTGCATTCCGGGCACAGGGGATGTCCAGAGCCGAGCATGCACGCCCCGGCCTGCTATCCCTGGTAAGGCGCGGAGTAACGTCGGGGAGTCGTGGTGGAGCCCGGAACCAGACGGAAGCCGCCGAACGGGAACAGCGAAAGGCACGAGGTGACGGACTCTATGGCCGACATTGCACGCGTCGGAGTGGTGGGCTGCGGCCAGATGGGCGCGGGCATCGCGGAGGTGTGCGCTCGCAGCGGCCTCGACGTCAAGGTGGCCGAGACGACCGGCGAGGCGCTGGAGATCGGCCGGACCCGGCTCCACAACTCCCTGTCGAAGGCCGCCGAGCGCGGCAAGATCACGGCGGAGGAGCGCGACGAGACCCTGGGCCGGCTCAGCTTCACCACCGACCTCGGTGAGTTCGCCGACCGCGACCTCGTCATCGAGGCCGTCGTGGAGAACGAGCAGGTCAAGACCGAGATCTTCCAGGTGCTCGACCAGGTGGTGACCCGCCCGGAGGCGATCCTGGCCTCCAACACCTCCTCGATCCCGCTGGTGAAGCTGGCCGTCGCGACCTCCCGCCCGGACCAGGTCATCGGCATCCACTTCTTCAATCCGGCGCCGGTGCAGAAGCTCGTGGAGCTGATCCCCGCCCTGACCACGTCGGACGAGACGATCAAGCGCTCCGAGGCGGTGGTCCAGGACATACTGGGCAAGCACCCGATCCGCGCCCAGGACCGCTCCGGCTTCGTCGTCAACGCCCTGCTGATCCCGTACCTCCTCTCGGCGATCCGGATGTTCGAGTCGGGCATCGCCAGCCGCGAGGACATCGACAACGGCATGGAGATGGGCTGCGCCCACCCGATGGGCCCGCTCAAGCTCGCGGACCTCATCGGCCTGGACACCGTCGCCTCGGTCGCCGACTCGATGTACGCCGAGTACAAGGAGCCGCTGTACGCCGCTCCCCCGCTCCTCCAGCGCATGGTCGACGCGGGCCGCCTGGGCCGGAAGTCGGGGTCGGGGTTCTACCCGTACGCGTGACGGACCGGGGCCGCGCGTGCGGGGGCCGCGGTGCCCCCGCACGCCCGGCCACCGGCTCACCCCAGCCGTAAGTGGTGCAGCATCATCAGCGCCGCCGCCATGCCCGCCGCCGGGACCTCGCCGTGGGCTATCAGGTCGGGGACCAGCTTCAGGGGGACCCACTCGCGGCGTGAGGACTCGAAGGCGTCGTGCGGTTCGCCCGTCCAGTGCGCCTCCTCGCCCCAGAAGAAGTGGTGCCGGGCGTCGGTGAGGCCGTTGGATGGTTCCGCGGTCAGGAGGGGATGGAGGGGGCCGGGGCGCCAGCCGGTCTCCTCCTCCATTTCCCGGGCGGCCGCGTCCGGCAGGGACTCGCCGTCCTCCACGACGCCCGCCGCCAGTTCCCAGCCCCAGCTGTCGGTGATGAAGCGGTGCCGCCACAGCAGCAGCACCTCGTTCGCCGCGTTGACGACGGTGGCCGCCGCCACCGGGCGCAGCCGGATCACGAAGTGGTCGAGCCGGCCGCCGTCGGGGAGCTCGACATCGGCCAGGTTGACCCGGAACCAAGGGTTCTCGTACACGAGTTGTTCGTTCAGGTTCGCCCACTGCACGGTTCTGCCACCTTTCGATCGCTGGTGGCGGTATCGCAACAGACTTCGGCTCACAGCGGTACGCGCAGCGCCCCCTCCACGCGTTCGGCGGCCCGTTCCGCGTCGGCGCTCCCGCTGGCGGCCAGGTCCGCCCGGACCGCCCGCAGCCGGTCGCGCAGCCGCTGCGACTCCATGCCCCGGGCCAGGTCCGCCATCTCGACCGCCGTGGCCGCCGCCCGGTCCGCCTCGCCCCGGCGCAGCTCGACCGTGGTGAGCATCGCCAGGCGGTGGACCCGGCCCCGGTCGTGCGCGGGCGTCCGGACCGCCGCGATCGCGTGCTCCCGGGCCGCCGGCAGGTCCCCGAGGCCCAGCAGCGCCTCCGCCACCTGGACATCGACCAGCCCCGGCTGCACATAGCCGGTCTCGTCCGGTTCCCGGCCCGGCCGGATGCGGGCGGCCTCGGACTCGGCGCGGCGGATGCGGGCCAGCGCGCTGCTCCGGTCCCCGAGCCGGGCGTACGCCTTGGCCTGCATCGCGTGCAGGTCGGCGGCGAGCGCGGGCGTGATCTCGCGCCCGGCCGCGCGCAGGGCCGCCTCCGCGAAGGCCACCGACTGGCGGAACTCGGCGAGGAACAACGACTGGTTGACCAGCAGGGCGATCACATATCCGCCGAGCGCCCGGTCCCCGCTCGCCTTGGCCAGCCGCAGCGCCTGGTGGAAGTAGCGCTGGGCCAGGCCGTGCGCGTCGGAGTCGTAGGCGCAGATGCCCGCGACGGCCACCAGCGCGCCCGTCGCACGGTGCAGCCGGCGGCCCGTCGCGTCGTCGTAGCCGCCGCGCAGCAGCGGTGCGGCCCCGGTGTTGAGGAAGCCGACGACGCGCGCCCGCGTCGCGATCCCGCCCGCCTTCCGGTACATCAGTTCGTAGTGGTCACGGGCGGCCCGCAGGGTTGCCAGGTCGGCCGCGCCCACCCTGGACGGCCCGGTCCGCGACACGTCGGCGTCCTCCGGCGGGTTCTCCCACTCCCACACGGGCATCACGGCACCGGTCCCGGTGGCGGCCGGGGCGGCGACGACGTGCGGGCGCTGCTGGGCGTCGCAGCGCCACACGGCGGTGGCCCGTTCCACGAAGCCGGTGAGCGAGGAGCCCTGGACGGGCGAGCGGCCTCCGTCGGGGGCCGCCATGCCGATGTCGTCCAGCGACACGGCCCGGTGCAGGCGCTTTCCCAGCACCTCGCAGATCAGGTCGGGCACCTGGCCGCGCGGGCGCTGGCCCTTCAGCCAGCGGGCGACGGCGGTGTGTTCGTACCGCAGTCCGAGGCCGCGCGCACGGCCGGCCCGGTTCACATGGGCGGCCAGTCCCGCCCGGGAGACGCCGGCCTCCTCGATCAGGGCCTCCAGCGCGGTGTTGGGCTCCCTTGGCCCCATGTCCCCCTCCGGTGGTTCGGCACGCCAGGACGTGTCGCCCCAGTGGAGCACGATTCACACGGGGTGTGAACGGAATGCCCGAACCGTCCCGCCGCGCACGCTGCCGCACCGGGCCCGGGATCGCTTGAATGATTCCCCTCGCAGGGCGCGGACGGGCCGTCTGCTCCCCCTCGTACAGCAGGGCGGCCCGCATCCGCGCAGTCCACTCCGCCGGCCTGCCCGACACTCCACGGCGGGGACGGACGGCGAGCACACAGGAGGGGCGCGTCCGGTGGCCGGACGCGCCCCTCCTTCGTGCAGCGGGTGGTCCTACGCTCCGCGCAGCACCGCGCCCGTGCGTTCGGCGGCCAGGGCCACCGCCGCGTCGCGCGCCGCGCTCGCCTCGTCGACCGTCAGGGTGCGGTCGGCGGCCCGGAAGCGCAGCGCGTACGCCAGGGACTTGCTGCCCTCGCCGATCTGCTCGCCCGTGAACACGTCGAACAGGCGCAGCGACTCCAGGAGTTCGCCCGCGCCCTCGCGGAGCGCGCGCTCCACGTCGGCGGCGGGCACGTCCTGGCCGACGACCAGCGCGACGTCCTGGGTCGCCACCGGGAAGGTGGAGATCCGCGGGGCCCGCAGGACGCCGTCGACGGCCTGCTCCAGGATGTCGAGGTCGACCTCCATGGCGCAGGTGCGCTCGGGCAGGTGGAGCTCCTTGATGACCCGCGGGTGCAGCTCGCCCGCGTGGCCGAACAGGATCTCCTCGCCGGCCGCGGTCACGTACAGCGCGGCGCAGCGGCCCGGGTGCCAGGGGGCGTGCCGGTCGGCGCGGACGGTGACCTCGACCCCGGCCTCGCGGGCGATGGTGCGCGCGGCCTCGACGGAGTCCGCCCAGTCGGCCGGTCGGCCCTTGCCCCACCAGCCGGCCTGCTCGCGGGCGCCCGCGAGGACGACGGCGGCGCGGCGCGGCTGGTGCGGGAGCGCGGCGTCGAGCGACGCGATGTCCTGGTCGGAGGGGCGCCGGTCCACGGGCAGCCGGACGGGCTTCGTCTCGTCGCCGGTCGGCCTGAAGACGAGGCCGGTCTCGAAGAGCGCGAGGTCGTGGCTGCCGCGTCCGTCGTTGCGCCGCAGTGCGCCGAGGAGGCCCGGCAGCAGCGTGGTGCGCAGCGACGGCTCCTCGTCGGAGAGCGGGTTGACGAGCTTGACGGTGCGGCGGCGGGCGTCGTCCGCCTCCAGGCCGAGCTGGTCGAGGACCGCCTCGCCGATGAACGGGTAGTTCAGCGCCTCGACGTAGCCCGCGCCCGCGAGGGCCCGGCCGACGCGGCGGTGCAGCCGCTGGCGGTCGGTGAGGCCGCGGCCGGAGGGCGGCGTCGGGAGCGTGGAGGGCAGGTTCTCGTAGCCCTCCAGCCGGATGACCTCTTCGGCCAGGTCGTTCGGCTCGGTGAGGTCGGGGCGCCAGGACGGCGTGGTGACCAGGAGCTCGTCCTGCCCGTAGACGTCGCAGCCGACCTCCTGGAGGCGGCGGACGACGGTCTCGCGGCCGTAGGCGACACCGGCGACCTTGTCGGGGTGGTCGGCCGGCATGGTGATGGTGCGGGGCGCGGACGGGGCGGTGACCTCGGTGACGCCCGCCTCGGCGGTGCCGCCGGCCAGGAGGACCAGCAGGTCGACGGTGCGCTGCGCGGCAGCGGCGGCGGCCTGCGGGTCGACGCCGCGCTCGAAGCGCTTGGACGCCTCGGAGGGCAGCTTGTGGCGGCGCGCGGTGCGGGCGATCGAGATCGCGTCGAAGTGCGCGGCCTCGATGACGACCTCGGCGGTGTGCGCGCCCTCGGCGGCGTCGGCGATCTCCGTGTCGGCGCCGCCCATGACGCCCGCGAGGCCGATGGGGCCGCGGTTGTCGGTGATGACGAGGTCGCCGGAGTCCAGGACGCGGACCGCGCCGTCGAGCGTGGTGAGCTTCTCGCCCTGCTCGGCGCGGCGGACGCCGATCGGTCCGTCGATGCGGGTCCGGTCGTAGGCGTGCAGCGGCTGGCCGAGTTCGAGCATCACGTAGTTGGTGATGTCGACGGCGAGCGAGATCGGCCGCATGCCCGCCTTCTGCAGCCGGCGCTGCATCCAGATCGGGGTGCGGGCCTCCGGCTGGAGTCCGGTGACGGTGCGCGCGGTGAAGCGGGAGCAGCCGACCGGGTCGGAGACCTTGACCGGGTAGCCGTACGCGTTGGGCGCGGGCACGTCCAGGAGTGCCGGGTCGCGCAGCGGCAGGCCGTAGGCGATGGCGGTCTCGCGGGCGACGCCGCGCATGGACAGGCAGTAGCCGCGGTCGGGCGTGACGGCGATGTCCAGGACCTCGTCGCGGAGCTCCAGGAGCTCGATCGCGTCGGTGCCCACCTCGTACTCGGGCGGGAGCACGATGATGCCGTGGGTGCCGTCGTCGCCCATGCCGAGTTCGTCGGCGGAGCAGATCATGCCGTGCGAGGTCTTGCCGTACGTCTTGCGGGCGGCGATCGCGAAGTCGCCGGGGAGCACGGCGCCGGGCAGGACCACGACGACCTTGTCGCCCACGACGAAGTTACGGGCGCCGCAGACGATCTCCTGCGGCTCACCGGTGCCGTTGGCCGTGCCGACGTCGACCGTGCAGAAGCGGATCGGCTTCTTGAAGCCCTCCAGCTCCTCGATGGTCAGCACCTGTCCGACCACCAGCGGGCCGGTGAGGCCGGCGCCGGTCTGCTCGACCGTCTCGACCTCCAGGCCGACGGCGACCAGCTTGGCCTGCACGTCACGGCCGGTCTCGGTGGCCGGCAGGTCGACGTATTCCCGCAGCCAGGAAAGCGGGACGCGCATCAGATCTCCATCCCGAAGGGCCGGGTGAACCGGACGTCACCTTCGACCATGTCTCGCATGTCTTCGACGTTGTGGCGGAACATCAGCATCCGTTCGATGCCGAACCCGAAGGCGAATCCGCTGTACTTCTGGGGGTCGACGCCGCAGGCCGTGAGCACCTTGGGGTTGACCATGCCGCAGCCGCCGAGCTCGATCCAGCCCTCGCTGCCGCAGGTGCGGCAGGGGCGGTCCGGGTTGCCGACGGAGGCGCCGCGGCAGACGTAGCAGACCATGTCCATCTCGGCGGACGGCTCGGTGAACGGGAAGAAGTTCGGCCGCAGCCGGGTCTTCATGTCCGGGCCGAAGAGCGCCTGGACCATGTGGTCGAGGGTGCCCTTCAGGTCGGCCATGGTCAGGCCCTCGTCCACGGCGAGCAGCTCGATCTGGTGGAAGACCGGGGTGTGCGTGGCGTCGAGCTCGTCGGTGCGGTAGACGCGGCCGGGGCAGACGACGTAGACCGGCGGCTCGCGGTCGAGCAGGGTGCGGGCCTGGACCGGGGAGGTGTGCGTACGCAGGACGACGCCGGACTCGTCGTTCTTGGCGCCGTCGGGGCCCTGGACGAAGAAGGTGTCCTGCATCTGCCGGGCCGGGTGGTCGGGCACGAAGTTGAGGGCGTCGAAGTTGAACCACTCGGCCTCGGCCTCGGGGCCCTCGGCGATCTCGTAGCCCATGGCCACGAAGACGTCGGCGACGCGCTCCATGAAGGTCGTCAGCGGGTGGCGGGCGCCGGCCGGGGTGCGGTCGTAGGGCAGGGTGACGTCCACCGCTTCCTCGACCAGGACGCGGGCGTCGCGCTCGGCCTCCAGCTCCGCCTGGCGGGCCGCGAGGGCGCGGCCCACGGCGGCACGGGCCTGGCCGACGCGCTTGCCGGCCTCGGCCTTGGCCTGCGGGGGCAATGCGCCGATCTCGCGGTTGGCGAGCGACAGGGGCGAGGTGCCACCGGTGTGCGCCGTCTTCGCCTGGGCGAGCGCTTCGAGGTCACCCGCGGCGGCGAAGGCGGCGAGCGCCTCGTCCCGGATGCGCTCGATCTCTTCCGGTTTCAGTGCCTCGACCTCGACTGGGTCGTACGACTTGTTCGGTGCCGACATCTCTTCCCGTACTTCCGATTGGCTGAGTGCTGCGCTTACCGGGGGATACTCCCGGACCCCCGTGACCTCGCTCGAAGACCGGAGGACGCAAAGGTGCCAAGGGTCGAGTCTAAGGGTCGCGGGGCGGGTGGGGCGCCCGTGGGCCGCTCGGGGGCCTCAGCTGAGACAGGCCGGCGTGCTCACGGGCAGCATAAATCGGAACTCCGCGCCGCCTCCGGGGCCGCGGCCGACCGTGATGGTGCCGCCGTGGGCCTCGACGATGCCCTTGACGATGTAGAGGCCCAGGCCCGTGCCACCGCGCTTGCTGCCCCGCCAGAAGCGGGTGAAGACGCGGCTCATCGACTCCTCGGGGATGCCGGGACCTTCGTCGCTCACGGTGACGGCCGCTCCCCTCTCGTCGCTCTTCGCCGGTGCGGGTGCCACGTCGATGGTGACAGTTCCCTCACCGTGCCGCACCGCGTTTTCCAGCAGGTTGCCGAGCACCTGGTCGACCTTGTCCGGGTCGGCCCACACCGCGGGCAGCGGCTGCAGGGTGCGGACGAGGAAGCGGCCGGGGTCCTGGCCCGCCGCGGTGTGGGCCTGGACGTGGCGCTCGACGGCGGCGGACAGGTCGACGGGCTGGCGGCGCAGCTCCAGGCGGCCGGAGTCGATCCGGGAGATGTCCAGGAGCTCGGTGATCAGGCGGGTGACCCGGTTGGCGTCCGCGTACACCGTCTCCAGCATCAGGCGCTTCTGGTCGTCGGTGAACCGCTCCCACTTGGCCAGGAGCGTCGCCGTGAAGCCCTTGACCGAGGTCAGCGGCGAGCGCAGTTCGTGGGCGACGGTCGCGATGAGCTCGGCGTTGCTGCGCTCGGTGCGGCGGCGGGCCTCCGTGCCGCGCAGGCTGACGACCAGGCGGCGAAGCGGTCCGGTGGGGGTCTCGCGCACATAGCGGGCGGAGACCAGGACCTCGCGCCCGCCGGGCAGCAGGAGGTTGCGCTCGGGCTGGCCGGTCCGGGTGGCGAGGCCGCCGTAGGGGTCGGTCAGCTCCCACCAGCGTCGGCCCTTGAGGTCCTCCAGCGGCAGCACCTGCTCCACCGGGCGGCCGAGGGCGGCGGCCTCCGGCACGTCGGTGATGCGGACGGCGGCGGCGTTGAAGCAGACGATCCGGCCGGACCCGTCCGCGACGACGAGCCCGTCGGGCAGGTCGTCGGGGTCCAGCCCGAGGCCGCCCGCCGCGGCGTCCGTGACGGCGGGGCCGTCCGGTCCACCGGTGGCGCGCACGTCGGCCGCGTGTGCCGCGCGCGGTCCGCTCATGCCGACAGCCATTCCCGTACCCCACCTCTCGAACCGGTGCAGTGGGTCCCCGAGTTCGTCACCCTACTAGTCGTCGGTGACGGAGCGACACCCTGTGGCGGCTCTCCGTCGAAGCGGGGGCGCCCGGCGGGGTCAGCCGGTGGCGCGGCGGGGGCGCTGGGCGCGCGCGGAGGCGTACAGGCAGACGGCCGCGGCGGTCGCGAGGTTGAGGCTCTCCGCCTTGCCGTGGATCGGCACCCGCACCACGGCGTCGGCCAGGGCGCGGGTCTCCTCCGGCAGGCCCCACGCCTCGTTGCCGAAGACCCAGGCGGTGGGCCCGCCCATCGTGCCGGCGTCCAGCTCGTCGTCCAGGTCGTCCGCGCCCGCGCCGTCGGCGGCCAGGATGCGGACGCCCGCCTCGCGCAGTCCGCGTACGGCGTGTTCGACGGGGACGCCCACGGCGACCGGCAGGTGGAAGAGCGAACCGACCGAGGCGCGCACCGACTTGGGGTTGTACAGGTCGACGGAGGCGTCGGTCAGGACGACCGCGTCGGCGCCCGCCGCGTCGGCGCAGCGCAGCACCGTGCCGGCGTTGCCGGGGTCGCGGACGTGGGCCAGGACGGCGACCAGCCTGGGCCGGGCCGCGAGGATCGCGTCGAAGGGCGAGTCGAGGAAGCGGCAGACCCCGATGAGGCCCTGCGGCGTGACGGTCTGGGAGACGTCGGCCAGGACGTCGGCGCCGGCGAGGTGGACGCGGGCACCGGCCGCGTGGGCGGCGTCGATGATGGCGGCGTAGCGGTCGGCGGCCTCGACGGTGGCGAAGAGCTCGACGAGGGTCGGTTCGCCGTCGTCGCCCCGGTGGTCGGCGGCCTCGCGCACCGCCTGCGGCCCCTCGGCGATGAACCTGCGCTCCTTGCCGCGGAAGTTGCGCCTGGCCAGCCGCCGGGCGGCGGCGACCCGCGGCGAACGCGGGGAGATCAGTTCAGGGATGCCCATGATCGGCGGCGAGCCTCTCTGCGTACGAAGGCGCGGGTCGTGACGGGTGGGGACAGGGGGTGCAACGCACCGGACCCGCAGACGGCGAGCGCCTGCGGGTCCGGCTCAAAACCATGAAGTGCGGCCTGGGTCAGGCGGCCTTCGGGGCGTTGACGTCGCTCGGGAGGGCCTTCTGGGCGACCTCGACGAGGGCGGCGAACGCGTTGGCGTCGTTGACCGCGAGCTCGGCCAGGATCTTGCGGTCCACCTCGATGTTGGCGGCCTTCAGACCCTGGATGAGGCGGTTGTACGTCATGCCGTTCTGGCGGGCAGCCGCGTTGATGCGCTGGATCCAGAGCTGACGGAAGTCGCCCTTGCGCTTCTTGCGGTCGTTGTAGTTGTAGACCAGGGAGTGGGTGACCTGCTCCTTGGCCTTGCGGTACAGGCGCGAACGCTGACCGCGGTAACCGCTGGCCTGCTCGAGGATCGCCCGGCGCTTCTTGTGGGCGTTGACTGCCCGCTTGACGCGTGCCACTTGTTAACTCCTTGTAGCGGGGCCGTGGTCGTACTCACACGGCCCGGAAACGAATTGGTCCCGGTCGGATCGAGGGCGCGTCCCCGGGCTCACCGGGGACTACGGCCTCACTTGCCGAGAAGCTTCTTGACCTTCTTGGCGTCGGCCGGAGCCGCGACGACCGTGCCGGTCAGCGAACGCGTCTTCTTGGACGACTTGTGCTCGAGCAGGTGGCGCTTGCCGGCCCTCTCGCGCAGCACCTTGCCGGAGCCGGTGATCTTGAAGCGCTTGCTGGCACCGCTGTGCGTCTTGTTCTTCGGCATCGCGCCGTTCTCTCCTCGTCAGTGGCGCCCCTCTCGGTGCGGGCACCGGACTGCAGGGGCGTCAGATCTTGATGGGGGTTCCGGGGGGACCCGGGGGGTGCCTGGGTGGCACCCCCCGCGGTCACGCCTCGGAAGGTGTCTCGGCCTCTGCCTCGGGCGCCGCCTCGGCCGGAGCCTCGGGGGCCTTCTCCGCGGACTCGGCGCCGGAGGTGTTCCCCTGGCGCCCCGCCTTGCGGGCGGCCTGGGCCTCGCGGGCCTCGGCCATGGCTTCGGTCTTCTTCTTGTGCGGGCCCAGAACCATGATCATGTTCCGGCCGTCCTGCTTCGGGTTGGACTCGATGAAGCCGAGTTCCTCGACGTCCGAAGCGAGCCGCTGGAGCAGTCGGAAGCCCAGCTCGGGGCGGGACTGCTCACGACCGCGGAACATGATCGTGATCTTGACCTTGTCGCCCTGCTTGAGGAACCGGACGACGTGACCCTTCTTGGTGTCATAGTCGTGCGGGTCGATCTTCGGCCGGAGCTTCATCTCCTTGATGACCGTGTGCGCCTGGTTCTTGCGCGCCTCACGGGCCTTCATGGCCGACTCGTACTTGAACTTCCCGTAGTCCATGAGCTTGCACACGGGCGGACGGGCGGTTGCCGCCACCTCGACCAGGTCGAGGTCGTACTCCTGTGCGAGTTCCAGGGCCTTGGCAAGCGGCACAATCCCGACCTGCTCGCCGCTGGGACCGACAAGTCGCACCTCGGGCACGCGAATCCGGTCGTTGATGCGGGGCTCGGCGCTGATGGATCCTCCTCGGTAGCACCACGCGACCGCCTGGCGGACAGCCACGTAACGTCTGTTTCAGACAGACCAACCGCATCGGAGCAAGAAAAATGCCCCGGACGGGACACAGGCGGGGCTCCTGGAAAACCGGAACACCGCCACGGTGAACCGCGGGGCGCATCGGGCGGTTCCATCGTCCGTACGGAACGATGGGGACCGCCTGACCGGTGACCCGCCACCCTGAGGGCGGCCAGGTGGGAGAACGGAGCCTCCACTTGTGGGCCGGGCACATAGCTGTCCGGCCGGTCGTTACACAAGGTTAGCAGCTCGCCGAGCGGTGCGCTAACCACGTGTCTCATCGGCTCCCGCAGAACGGGGGCCGTCGCCGTGGGCCTATCGTAAGGCGCATGAGTGACGCGACCCCCAGCAGTGATTCCCCCGGCTTCGACGAGATGGCCCGCGACATCGCGGAGGTACCCGCCGTCGAGGTGATCGTGACGGTCGCCGTCAACCTGATGAGCGCCGCCGCCGTGAAGCTCGGCCTGACCGAGGACGGCGAGGCGCACAAGGACCTGGACGAGGCCCGCAAGCTGGTCCACGCGCTGGCCGGCCTGCTGGACGCGAGCACCACCGAGATCAGCTCCTTCCACGCCGCCCCGCTGCGCGACGGCCTGAAGTCCCTCCAGCTGGCCTTCCGCGAGGCGTCGGTCGTCCCGGACGAGCCGGGCCACGGCCCGGGCGAGAAGTACACCGGCCCGGTCTTCGGCTGAGCCCCGCCCCTTTCCCGTACGCGCACGAGCCCCCGCCGGTCCGCCCGGCGGGGGCTCGTCGCTTCGCGGGCGCGGGTCAGACCTCCGCGGTCGTCTCCCCGCCGCGCATGGAGGGGTGGGTCAGCCGGTGGGCGAGCGCCGCGAGGAGGCCGCCAGCCAGGGGGGCCACGATGAAGAGCCACAGCTGGGAGAGGGCCGCGCCGCCCGCGAACAGGGCCGGGCCGAGGCTCCGGGCCGGGTTGACCGAGGTGCCGGTGAGCGGGATGCCGACCAGGTGGATGACCGCGAGGGAGATGCCGATGGGCAGCCCGTCGAAGCCGACGACCGCGACCTTGTGCGTCACCGCGAGCACCACGAAGACCAGCAGGAAGGTGAGCACGACCTCGGCGAGGAAGGCACCGCCGATGTTGATGTGCACGTCGGAGCGATCGCCGTAGCCGTTGCTGCCGAAGTGCCCGCTCGTCTTCACCCCCGGCACCTGCTTGGCCAGCAGGAACAGGAGCGCCGCGCCCGCGATGCCGCCGACGAACTGGGCGATCCAGTACGTCACGGCCGTGCGCACGTCGATCCGCCGGGCGGTCAGCATGCCCAGCGTGACCGCCGGGTTGATGTGGCAGCCGGAGACCGGGCCGAGGGCGTAGGCGAGTGCGAGCAGCACGAAGCCGAAGGACAGGGCGATGCCCACGATCCCGATGAACTCGGTGCACAGCACCGCCGAGCCGACACCGAAGAAGACCAGCAGCAGGGTGCCGAGGAACTCCGACACGGCTGTCCGCGTCTGCATACAACCACCTCGCGAAGATCGTCCCTTTTCTTCGCAATTCTCCGGCGGGGTGCGGCTTCGCGCGCGCCGAGCCGTACGGGCGCTCAGCGCGTGAACAGCGGCTCACCCGGCGTGTTCGCCCCGGCCGGGAGCAGGGCCAGGTCCAGGCCCCGGACCAGCCGGGCGCGCAGCACCTCGTCGGCGGCCAGTGCCCGCGCCACCCGGCCCGCCGCCTCGGCCGGGTCGGCGTCGGGGGCGAGGACCAGGGCGAGGGTGCCGTCGGCGCTGCCCGGGCCGAGGTGGGCGCGGAGCACGGCGGGCTCGGCGGCGACCGCCGCGCGGACGGCGGCGGTGACCGCGGGGTCGTCCAGCGGGTCCGCGCTGGTGCGGCCCTCGGCGAGGGCGCGCAGCGCTGCCCCGGTCAACTCGAAGGCCACCGGCCCCGCGAGGTCGAGCACCACCGTGTCGGCCTTCTCGTGCGCGGCGGCCTGGAGCGCCTGGTGCAGGGGGACGGCGACGGGGCGGGCCTGCGGATCCCAGCGGGCCAGCGACGCGGTGGAGGTGAAGGCGGGCAGGGCGCGGCGGTCCCCGGCCTGCAGGGTGGGCACCGCCATGTCGCTCGTCTTCTCGCGCCGGAGCCCTCGCTCGTCCTCCTCCACCTCGCCGAGGACGGCCACGACGGGTACCAGCAGCCGGGCGCCCTTCAGCGCTTCGAGGACCGGCGCGACGGCGGTCCGGTCCTCGGCCCAGGCGGCGAGCGCCGAGGCCAGGGCGGGGTCGGCGGTGCCGTCGTCGTCGGAGAAACCGGGGTCCGGGATGTTCTTCTGCGCCACAGGGCGAGCGTAGTGCCTGGCCGGTGGCGCCCGGTCAGCGGTTCCGGGTGAACGGGGAGCGGCCGCGCCACAGCAGCGCGCCCGCCGCCAGCAGGAGCACGCCGAGGCCCCCGGCCGCCGGGGCGAGCCATCCGGCCGGTCCGTCGTCCCCGGGCTCGGGCGTGGGCCCGGCGCCGAAGTACCGCTTGCGGTAGCCCGCCGGGGCCGAGCCGCCGTGCGCGTCGGCGGAACGCAGGCGGCCGCCCGCCTCGATGGCCGCCGCCGGGTCGACGATCCCGTGGCCGCGTGCGTCGTCGCGGCCGCCCGCGGGGGCGTCGCGCGCGGTGTCGGTGAGCAGCTTCCTGATCTGCGCGGGCGTGAGCCCCGGGTGCGCGGACTTCACGAGCGCCACCGCGCCGGAGACGAACGCGGCGGCGGCGGACGTGCCCCACTCCACGTAGTACTTGCGGTCGGGCGCCGGTACGACGATGTCGTCGCCGGGGGCGCTCACGGTGGCGTACCAGCGGCGGGTCGAGAACGAGGCGTGGGTGCCGTACCGGTCCACGGCCGCGACGGCGATCACCCCGGGGTAGGCGGCGGGGTACGAGATGTGGTCGCCCTTCTCGCCTCCGTTGCCGGCCGAGGCGACGACGACGGCGCCCTTCTTCAGCGCGTACTGGACGGCGGCGTCCTCGCCGGGCTCCGGGTGCGCGGACTCGCTGTCGTCGCCGAGGGAGAGGTTGATGACGTCGGCGCCGTGGTCGGCGGCCCAGCGGATGCCGTCGGCGAGTGCGGTGCCCCGGGTCCTGCGGGCCTCCGCGCGGTCCGGGTCGCTCGCTTCGAGGATGACGCGGACCGGGAGGATCCTGGCTTCGGGCGCGATGCCGAGGACGCCGTCGGCGCGTCCGCTGCCGTGGCCCCGGCCCGCGATGATCCCGGCCATGGCGGTGCCGTGCCTGGCCCACGCCTTGTCGCCGCGCCCGGCGCCGAAGCCGATGAGGTCCTTGCCGGGCAGGACCTGGCCCGCGAGGTCGGGCAGGCTGCCGTCGACGCCGGTGTCGACCACGGCGACAGTGACGCCCTTGCCGCGCGTGGTCTCCCAGGCCCGGTCGGTGTGCAGCGCGGCCAGGCCCCACTGCTGGGCCCGGATGGTGTCGGCCGAGGCGGGGGTCGCGGGGAGCAGGGCGAGGGCGGTGGCCGCGCAGAGGACGCCCAGGGCGTGTTTCATCGCGGCTGCTCCGTGAGGCCGGCCACGTGGGTGCGCAGCGCGCGTTCGATCCCCTCGGACAGGCCCTTGGCCTCGTGGCCGAGCCCGGCCTGCGCGGCGGGGGTCGTGGCGCCGGTGGCCATGGCCCGGTCGGCGGGCTGCGGCGGGGTGCTCACGCGTCCGTCGGCGAATCCGGTCACGGCGAAGGCGACGACCGGTATCCCGGTCAGTACGTGGACGGACCAGCTGGCGCGCTGCCGGGCGCCGAAGGAGGCGGCGGGGCTGTCCTTGACCGGGTAGGTGCGGGGCAGCAGGTCGGTGCGGCGGTCCAGGCGCTGGTCGGCGAACCGGGCTCCGAGGGCCCGCATCGCGTCGGCGTCGGCCTCGGTGAAGGCGAGCCCGACGGTGGTGACGCTGCTGGCGGTCGCGTCGGTGTAGGTGGCGCGCAGGACGTGGGCGCAGCCGACCGTGCGCAGCGTCCTGGCGAGCAGCGGGTCGAGGGCGTCGGCGCAGCCGCCGTCGGGGGCCACGGCGAGCCTGGTCCAGATCCGGTCGGCGCCGCCGGGCCCGGCGCCGTCGCCCTTCAGGGTGCGGGGGAAGAGGGTGTTCACGGGGATGCTGTGCCAGGCTTCCCGGCCCACGGTGTAGGCGCTGCGGGCGGCGGGGTCGTCGTCGGGACCTTCGGCGAGCCGGCTCCCGGCGGCGGCCCCGGCGATCAGCCCGAGCCCGAGGACGCAGCAGACCGCGGCGGCCACGGTCCGGCGGGGGCGGGCCCGCGTCGCGGAGGGCGGTGCGGGGTCGTACACGGGTGCGGGGTCGTAGGCCGGTGCGGCGGGGTGGGGCGGGGTCGTCGGGCGGGGCGGGACGGGGGCGCGCCGTGCTTCGGTGCTCATCCGCCCCCCTGGTCCGTTCCGTACCGCGCGTCCCTCCACCCGCGTGGGCGGGACCCCGTTCGCCGCGTGGGCGTCACTCTACGGGCTGCGGTGACCCGGGTGGGAGCGGGCGGTCCGCGCACCGGCGGATCTGCACGGATCTTCCCCCTACCCAGCGGTAGAAGCGTCTGGCAAGCTGCGGCCATGACTGCCCGAGCCACTGACCGGGCCCGTTACGACCGGGCCACCGCCCATCTCGACGCCCCGGTGGCCGTCGTGGATCTGGAGGCGTTCGACGCCAACGCGGACGATCTCGTCCGCCGGGCGGCGGGCAAGCCGGTCCGGGTGGCGAGCAAGTCGGTGCGCTGCCGGGCCCTGCTGGAGCGGGTGCTCGCCCGGCCCGGGTTCGCCGGGATCATGTCGTTCACGCTCGCCGAGTCGCTGTGGCTGGCCCGCGCCGGCTTCGACGACGTCCTGCTGGCGTACCCCTCCGCCGACCGCCCGGCCTACGCGGAGCTGGCCGCCGATCCGAAACTGGCCGCCGCCGTCACGGTGATGGTGGACGACCACGCCCAGCTGGACCTGATCGACGCGGCGCGGGCGGGCGGCACGCAGGAGATCCGGGTCTGCCTGGAGCTGGACACCTCGCTGCGGATGCTGGGCGGCCGGGTCCGGATCGGGGCCCTGCGCTCGCCGCTGCGCTCCCCCGCCCAGCTGGCCGACCTGGCCAGGTCGGTGGTGCGGCGCCCCGGTTTCCGGCTGGTCGGGCTGATGGCGTACGAGGGGCACATCGCGGGCGTCGGGGACTCGGTGGCGGGGCGTCCGCTGCGGTCCCGGGCGATCCGGCTGATGCAGGCCACGGCCCGCAGGGAGCTGGCGGCCCGGCGGGCCGAGGTGGTGCGGGCGGTCCGGGCGGTGGCGCCGGACCTGGAGTTCGTGAACGGCGGCGGCACGGGCAGCGTGCAGCACACGGCGGCGGAGGCCGCGGTGACGGAGATCGCCGCCGGTTCGGGTCTTTACGTGCCGCGCCTGTTCGACAACTACACCTCGTTCACGGCCCGCCCGGCGGCCCTGTTCGCGCAGCCCGTGGTCCGGCGGCCGGGTGTGGGCGTGGTGACGGTGCTCGGCGGCGGCTATCCGGCGTCGGGCGCGGCCGGGGCGGACCGGCTGCCGGTGCCGTATCTCCCGGAGGGGCTGCGCTACGACCCGCAGGAGGGCCCCGGTGAGGTGCAGACCCCGCTGCTGGGCGCACCGGCCGATGATCTGCTGATCGGTGACAAGGTGTGGTTCCGGCACGCGAAGGCCGGTGAGCTGTGCGAGCGGTTCGACGCGCTGCACCTGATCGAGGGCGACCGGGTGACGGCGACGGTTCCGACGTACCGGGGCGAGGGCCGGACGTTCCTCTAGGGCGTGTGCTCCACGGAGCTGCCGACGCCGCCGTCCGTGGCCGTGCCGCCGATGGGGCGGATGCCCTTCGTGAGGGTGTCCATGAGGGCCAGGGGCGGCCCGTCGGGGCCCGCGTCGAAGGCGTACCGCACGATGACGGGCGACTCGCTGCCCACCGGTGACGGGAAGGCGAGCGACTGTACGTAGCCGCCGGGGCCCTCGGCGGTGGTGACCTTCCAGCGGATGTAGTAGCCGGTGCGGCCGGCGACGGTGACCTCGCCCGCGGCGGTCTGCCGGTGCGCGGTGATGCCGCCGTGGGTGCGCCGGCCGACGAGGTCCTCCTCGTAGGCGCGGTCGGCGGCGTCGGCGATGTCCTCCTTGGCGAGGGCCTCGGGTGTGGTGGCGTCGGTGCCGCCGGGGGTCCGGGTGGTGACGGTGCCGTGGTAGCAGTACGAGGAGGACGCGCCGGGGCAGTCGTACGCGTCCTTGGTGCGCATCGTGAGGAGCTGGCCCGAGGTCCGCTCCGGCCGTTCCCAGCCGTCCGGGATGGGCAGCGTGATGCCGTTGAGCTGGTCGGTGAGCACGTTCGCGTCCTCGTGCGCGGGGGTGCCGTCCGGTGAGGGGTCGTCGTCGCCGGGTATGCCGTCCGTGCCGGTCCGGGCGGGCGACTGCGAGGCGTGGGCGGCCGGGGCTTCCGGGTCGTCGTCCCGGGTGAGGAGCACGGCCCCGGTCACGACGGCGCCGACGACGACCGCCCCGGCCGCCACGAGCGCGACGGCCCGGGCGCTGCCGCCGCCCTGGGCGGCCGGAACCGGCAGCACGGCCGGTGCGGGGGCGGGCGCGGCGGGCGCCCGGGTGTGGGCGGTCCACGCCGTCCCGTCCCACCAGCGCTCGGTGCCGGGCGCGGAGGTGTCCGGGTACCAGCCGGGCGGCGTCGGGTAGCTCATCGCTCCACTGTAAAGAGTGGTCTACAGCGGTGTGACGTAGGCGCCGGAGATGCCGCCGTCCACCAGGAAGTCGGTGGCGTTGACGAACGAGGCGTCGTCGCTCGCCAGGAAGGCGACGGCGGCGGCGATCTCGGTGGCCTCGGCGAACCGGCCGAGCGGGATGTGCACCAGCCGCCGGGCCGCCCGCTCCGGGTCCTTGGCGAACAGCTCCCGGAGCAGCGGGGTGTTGACCGGTCCCGGGCAGAGCGCGTTGACGCGGATGCCCTCGCGGGCGAACTGGACGCCCAGTTCGCGGCTCATCGCCAGCACCCCGCCCTTGGACGCGGTGTACGAGATCTGCGAGGTGGCCGCGCCCATCCGGGCGACGAAGGAGGCGGTGTTGATGATGGAGCCCCGGCCCTGGCGGCGCATGTACGGCAGGGCGGCCTTGCAACAGAGGTAGACGGAGGTGAGGTTGACGTCCTGGACGCGTTTCCACGCCTCCAGCTCCGTGGTGAGGATGGAGTCGTCGTCGGGCGGTGAGATGCCCGCGTTGTTGAACGCGATGTCGACGGAGCCGTAGGTGTCGTCGGCCGTACGGAACAGTCCGGCGACCTGTCCGGGGTCGGTCACGTCGACGCGTACGAAGGTGCCGCCGACCGCTTCGGCCGCGGCCTCGCCGGCCCTCGGGTCGATGTCGCCGCAGACGACGTGCGCCCCTTCGGAGGCGAGCCGGTGGGCCGTGGCCAGGCCGATGCCGCTGCCGGCGCCGGTGATGACGGCGGTGCGGCCGACGAGGCGGCGGCAGATGATCTCGGAGTCCGTGGTCATGGGCGTTTCATGCCTCCGTGCTCAGGAAGACGTTCTTGGTCTCGGTGAAGGCGGTGAGGGCGTCGGGCCCGAGCTCGCGCCCGATGCCGGACTGCTTGAACCCGCCGAACGGGGTCCAGTAGCGCACCGCCGAGTGCGAGTTGACGGAGAGGTTGCCCGCCCGGACGGCCCGGGACACGCGCAGGGCGCGCCCCACGTCACGGGTCCAGAGCGAGCCGGCGAGCCCGTAGTCGGTGGCGTTGGCGAGCCGGACGGCGTCCGCCTCGTCCTCGAAGGGCAGCACGACCGCGACGGGCCCGAAGACTTCCTCGGTGGCGACGGGCGCGTCCGCCGGGACGCCGGTGAGCACGGTCGGCGGGAACCAGAATCCGGGTCCCTCGGGCGCGCTCCCCCGGATCGCGGCGGCGCCCTCGGGGACGTAGCCGCGTACGCGTTCGAGCTGGGTACGGGAGATGAGCGGGCCCATCCGGTTCCTCTCGTCGGCGGGGTCGCCGACGGGGTACGCGGCGAGGGCCGGGGCGAGGTGTTCCAGGAAGCGGTCGTACGCGGAGCGCTGGACGAGGATGCGGGTGCGGGCGCAGCAGTCCTGGCCGGCGTTGTCCAGGAAGGAGTCGGGTGCGGCGGCCGCGGCGGCCTCGATGTCGGCGTCGGCGAAGACGATGCTGGGGCTCTTGCCGCCGAGCTCCAGGGTGACGCGCTTGAGGCGGTCGGCGCACTTGGCCATGATCCGCTTGCCGGTGCGGGTGGAGCCGGTGAACACGATCTTGGCGACGTCCGGGTGTTCGACGAGGGCGTTACCGGCCTCGTCGCCCGCGCCGGGCAGGACCTGGAAGAGGTGTTCGGGCAGGCCCGCCTCCAGGGCGATCTCCGCGAGGCGGAGGGCGGTGAGCGGGGTGGTCTCGGCGGGTTTCAGGATCACCGCGTTCCCGGCGGCGAGGGCGGGGGCGGTGCCCCAGGCGGCGATGGGCATCGGAAAGTTCCAGGGGGCGATGACGCCGACGACGCCCAGGGGTTCGAGGATCGTCAGGTCGATGCCGCCGGGGACGGGGATCTGCCGGCCGCTGAGCCGTTCCACTCCCCCGGCCGCGTAGTCGAGCAGGTCGCGGACGTTGCCCGCCTCCCAGCGGGCGTTGCCGACGGTGTGGCCGGCCTCCCGGACCTCCAGCAGGGCCAGTTCCTCGGTGCGGGCGTCGACGGCCGCGGCGAACCGGCGCAGCAGCCGGGCCCGGTCGGCGGGGGCGAGCGCGGCCCAGGTGCGCTGGGCGGCGGTGGCACGGACGACGGCGGTGTGGACGGCCGGGGCCGGGGTGGCGGGGACGGTGGCGACGACCTCTTCGGTCGCCGGGTTCAGGACGTGGTGCTCGTGAATCACGTGGTCCTCACAGGCGTTCGAAGGAGCGGCGCAGTTCCCAGTCGGTCACGGCCGCGTCGAAGGCGTCGAGTTCCACGCGGGCCATGGTGCGGTAGTGGGCCACGACGTCCTCGCCGAACGCCTCGCGGGCGATCTCGCTCTCCTCCCAGAGCGCGGCGGCCTCGCGCAGGGTGGCCGGGACGTGGTCGTACGCGGCGGTGTAGGCGTTGCCCTCGCAGGGTTCGGGGAGTTCGAGCTCGTGCTCGATGCCGTACAGGCCGGCGGCGACGAGACCGGCGACGGCCAGATACGGGTTGACGTCGCCGCCGGGGAGCCGGTTCTCGAAGCGCAGCGAGGCGCCGTGGCCGACGACGCGCAGGGCACAGGTGCGGTTGTCGTGGCCCCAGGCGACGGCGGTCGGTGCGAAGGAGCCGGGGCGCAGCCGCTTGTACGAGTTGATGTTCGGCGCGAAGAGGAGGGAGAGGTCGCGCAGGGCGGCGAGCTGGCCGGCCAGGAAGTGCCGCATCACGGGTGACATGGCGCCGTCCGGACCGGCCATGACGGAGCGTCCGGGGTCGGTGGTGGAGCGCAGCGAGAGGTGGATGTGGCAGGAGTTGCCCTCGCGTTCGTTGAACTTGGCCATGAAGGTGAGTGCCATGCCC
Organism: Streptomyces sp. NPDC052299; assembly: GCF_040679335.1. Taxonomy (NCBI): domain Bacteria; kingdom Bacillati; phylum Actinomycetota; class Actinomycetes; order Kitasatosporales; family Streptomycetaceae; genus Streptomyces; species Streptomyces sp. NPDC052299. The sequence goes on from NZ_JBFAUP010000013.1 coordinate 237,562, forward strand.
TCCTGGGCGGCGATCTCCTTGGCGCCGGTCTTGTAGACGGCGTGCTGGTCGCAGGTGACCAGGGCCTCGTCGTAGCGGAACACGATCTCGTGCTGGCCCGGGTTGCACTCGCCCTTGGCGGACTCGACGGCGAGGCCCGCGCCCGCCATCTCGTTGCGGATGCGGCGCAGCAGGGGCTCGACGCGCCCCGTGCCGAGGACGGAGTAGTCGACGTTGTACTGGTTGGCGGGGGTCAGGTCGCGGTAGCCCCGGTCCCACGCCTGCTCGTAGGTGTCCTTGAAGACGATGAACTCCAGCTCGGTGCCGACGTGGGCCGCGTAGCCGTGCTCGGCGAGGCGTTCGAGCTGGCGGCGCAGGATCTGCCGGGGCGCGGCGGTGACGGGCGCGCCGTCGGCCCAGGCGAGGTCGGCGAGGACCAGGGCGGTGCCGTCGTGCCAGGGCACCCGGCGCAGGGTGGTGAGGTCGGGGCGCATGGCGAAGTCGCCGTAGCCGTTGTCCCAGGAGGACATGGCGTAGCCGTCGACGGTGTTCATGTCGGTGTCGACGGCGAGGAGGTAGGCGCACCCCTCGGTGCCGTGGCGGACGACCTCGTCGAGGAAGTGGGGGGCGGCGAAGCGTTTGCCCTGGAGCCGCCCCTGCATGTCGGGGAAGGCCAGGACCACGGTGTCGAGCTCCCCGCTGTGCACGAGGCGGCGCAGGTCTCCGAGGGCGAGCGGGGGTGTTCGGTCGGACACGGACGGGTCCTCTCCTCGCGGGCCGGGCAGGCCGTCCCAATCTATGAGCAGGGCGGTGGTTGTGGGTACGGTGCCGGGGTGTTCCGCGCGCCGTACGAGGGAGGGCACCGGTGAACCGTCCGCTGGTCGGGATCAGCACCTACCTGGTGGATTCGGCGCGCTGGGGCGTCTGGGACCTGCCGGCGGCGCTGCTGCCCTCGGGGTACGCCCGGATGGTGCGGGAGGCGGGCGGCCTGGCCGTGCTCCTGCCGCCGGACGCGCCCGGGGTGGCGGCGGAGACGGTGGCCAGGCTGGACGCGGTGGTGGTGGCGGGCGGCCCCGATGTGGACCCGGAGCGGTACGGGGCGGGGCGCGATCCGCGGACCGGGCCGCCGGCGCCGGAGCGGGACTCCTGGGAGGCGGCGCTGATCGGCGCGGCGCTGGAGTCGGGGACGCCGTTGCTCGGGGTGTGCCGCGGGATGCAGCTGCTGAACGTGGTGTGCGGGGGCACCCTGACCCAGCATCTGGACGGGCACACCGGTGCGGTGGGCGTGTTCGGTAGGCACCCGGTGACGCCGGTCCCGGGCACCCGCTACGCGTCGCTGGCGCCGGAGGTGTGCGCCGTCCCCACGTACCACCACCAGGCCGTCGACCGGATCGGCGACGGCCTGGTGGCGTCGGCGCACGCGGCGGACGGCACCGTGGAGGCGGTCGAACTCCCCGGTGACCACTGGGTCCTGGGGGTGCAGTGGCATCCGGAGATGGGGGAGGACTTCCGCGTGGTGCGGGGGCTGGTGGAGGCGGTACGGGCCTGAGCCCCCCGGCCCTCAGAGCCTTTGGCCCTCAGAGCCGCCGACGCAGCCAGGCCAGGGCCGCGGCGCCCTGGGCGGCCTGGAAGGCCCGGAGCGTCGGCAGGCCGGGCGGGGCGGGGCGCAGCGCGTGCTCCGCGAAGTACCCGGCGACGGCGGCGAGTACGGCGGTGACGGCTTCGGGGTCGGCGTCCCGGCCGAGCGGGTGGGCGGTGAACAGGGCTTCCGGGTCCGGGCCGCGCCCTCCGGAGGCGTGACCCTGCGCCGCCACGCACGGGAGCATCACCAGCAGGTCGAACCAGGGCGCGGCGCGCACCGCGTGCGGCCAGTCCACGAAGACGGCCCGGTCCTCGGTGAGCAGGATGTTGTCGGCGCGCAGGTCGCTGTGGGCGAGGGTGTGCCCGGCGGCGGCCTCTGACCACCCGGCCTCCAGCTCCGCGAGGGCGGCCAGGTGACCGGCGGCCCAGGGGTCGAGGCGGGCGTCGCCGCCCGCGGCGTGCAGGATGCGCCAGCCGTCGAACATCGAGGACTTGCCCCGGACGGCCGGGGTCATGTCGGGCGGGGCCGGGGTGAGGACGCGGGAGAGGTCGCCGACGGCGGCCAGGACCCGGTCCAGTTCCTCGCGGTCCCAGGGCACTCGGGGCTGGCGGCCGTCGATGTCCTCCAGCACGAGGGCGACGCAGATGCCGTCGTCGTAGGAGCCGAGCAGCCGGGGCACGGGCGCGTCCGCCGGCAGCGACGCCGTGACGCGGGCCTCGGCGCGGTGCATGTCGGGGCTGTCCGGGTTCACCTCGGCACTCACCGCCTTGACGAAGGCCCGGCCGCCGTTCGCGAGCCGGACCCGGGCGGCGACGCCGGGCGAGAAGCCGCCGTTCTGGGTGCGGGCCTCGGTGACCGGTGCGCCGAGGATGTCCTCGACGGCCGCGCGTACGGCGGCGGGCAGGGCGGACCAGGGGTGGCGGACGCCCCGCGCGGGCGGCGCGGTGGCGGTCATCGGCGCGCCTCCCCCGGTCCGGTCCAGGTCAGGGGCGTCGGCCCGGTGGGCTCTCCGTAGCCCAGCGAGCGGTACAGGTTCGCGCCCTCGGGCGTCGCGGTGAGGTTGATCCGGGAGCACCCGGCCTCGACCAGGTGGTCGTGGACGGCCCGGAAGGTCAGGCGGGCGTAGCCCTTGCGCCGATGGTCCGGGTCGGTGGCGACCGAGGCGATGTGCCCGACGTACGGGGCCCGGCCCGGCCGGGGCAGGGACCACATGTACTGGCCGACCGAGCTGGACAGCAGCCGGTCCCCCGCGTCGATCACATAGGCGACGAAGTGCGGGTCGGTGCCGAGCCGTTCGCGGAAGTACGCCTCGCACACCGGGGTCCAGTCGGGCTCCGGAACGAGGCCCATGGAGGCGAACATGACCAGGCGCAGCCGGGTGACCTCGGCGGCGTCGTCCGCGCCGGCCCTTCGCAGGTGCGGCGGTGTGCTCATCGGTCGTCCTTTCGGTGGAGTGCCGTGCCCCGCAAGGGTGTCGTGCCCGGCGGGCCACGTCGCCCCGTTTTCCGGGCACCGGCAGTGCCCGGCCGGGGCCGGGCCGCGGCGGTACGGCTCAGGCCGTGTCCCCGGCGGGCTCCGACCGGGTCAGCGCGAGCAGGTCGCGGGCCGGGCCGGTCGGGCGGTGGCCCGAGGGCCACACCGCGCGCAGTTGGCGGCGCAGCCGGGCCCCGGCGATCGGGACCTTGACCAGGCGGCGGGCGGACAGCTCCTCGCCGAGCGCGAGCTCGCTCAGGACGCAGGGACCGGCGCCGCTCTCCGCCGCGCCCTTGACCGCGGTCGTCGAGGAGAGTTCCAGCAGCGGCGGGGCCAGCGGGCCGTGGACGGCGAGCGCGGCGTCGAGGACCTGGCGGGTGCCGGAGCCGTGCTCGCGGAGGATCAGCGGGGTGGCGGCCAGTTCGCGCGGGGTCAGCGGGGTGCGGCGCCGGGCCCACGGGTGGGCGGGGGCGACCACGACGACGAGGCGGTCGTGGGCGATGACCGTGCCGTCGAGCCCGGCCGGGACGGACAGGCCCTCCACGAAGCCCAGGTCCGCCTCGCCGCCCAGCAGCCGCTCGGCGACCACCGCGGAGTTCCCGGCGAGCAGCGAGACGGCGGTGCCGGGGCGTTCGGCGCGCAGGGCGATGAGCCAGCCGGGGAGCAGGTATTCGGCGATGGTCATGGAGGCGGCGACCCGCAGCCGGGAGTCGCGGCGGTCGCGCAGCGCCTGGGCGCCCGCGTCGAACGCCTCGGCGGCCTCGACGACCCGGCGCGCCCAGTCGGTGACCAGGGCGCCCGCGTCGGTGAGCCGGGAGCCACGGGGCGAGCGGTCGAGGAGGGCCAGGCCGAGCTGCCGTTCCATCGAGCGGACCCGGCTGCTGGCGGCGGGCTGGGTGATGCCGACGTCCCGGGCCGCCCGGCCGAGGCTGCCGTGCCGGGCGACGGCGAGGAGCAGTTCCAGCGCGCCCAGGTCGGGCACCCGGTGGGACAGGGGGGTGGGCGGTTCGCTGGACATAAGTCCACTTTATGACCTCATAGGGCAGTGCTCCCTGGTGGGGTCCTCCCGGGCCGCAGAAGATCGTGGCATGGCCATCCATCTGCGGACCCGCACCTCTCCCCCGTACTCCGGCACGCTCCGGAGGCCCACGCTCCGGCACATCGGCCCGAACTGGTACGCCACCGTGATGGGCACCGCGATCGTCGCGAGCGCCGGTGCGGCGCTTCCGGTGCACGTGCCCGGGCTCCGTGGCGCGTGCACCGTGGTGTGGCTGTTCTCGGCGCTGCTGCTCGTCGCCGTGCTGGCCGCCCGGGCCGGGCACTGGGCGGCCCACCGCGACCAGGCGCGCGCCCATCTCGCGGACCAGGCCGTCGCCCCGTTCTACGGCTGTCTCTCGATGGCGCTGCTGGCCGTCGGGGGCTCCGGCATGACCGTGGGCAGGGACCTCATCGGACACCGGGCGGCGCTCGCGCTGGACGTGGTGCTGTACACGGCGGGCACGGTGACCGGTCTGGTCGCGGCCGTGGCGGTCCCGTACCTCATGATCGTGCGCCACCGGCCGGAGCCGGGCACCGCGTCCCCGGTGTGGCTGCTGCCGGTGGTGGCGCCGATGGTGTCGGCCGCGCTCGGCCCGCTGCTCGTGGCGGAGCTGCCCCCGGGCCAGGGGCGCGAGGCGCTGCTGCTTGCCTGCTACGCGATGTTCGGGCTGAGCCTGCTGGCGACGCTGGTCATGCTCCCGCTGGTCTTCGGCCGCCTGGTGCACGGGGGCCCGCTGCCGCTCGCCCTGACGCCCACCCTGTTCCTGGTGCTCGGCCCGCTGGGTCAGTCGACCACCGCGGTCAACGCGCTGGCCGATGTGGCGCCGGGTGCGATCGGAAGCCCGTACGCCTCGGCGCTGCGGGCCTTCGCGGTGCTGTACGGGGTGCCGGTGATGGGCTTCGCCCTGATGTGGCTGGCCCTGGCCGTGGCGCTGGTGGTGCGGGCGGCACGGGGCGGGATGACGTTCTCGATGACCTGGTGGGGCTTCACGTTCCCCGTCGGCACCTGCGTGACGGGCGCGGCGGGCCTGGCCCGGCACACCGGCCTGACCGCGTTCACCTGGCTGGCCGTCGCGCTGTACGTGCTGCTGGTGTCGGCGTGGGCGGTGGCCGGGGCGCGTACGGTGCGCGGGCTGCTCAGCGGTGCGCTGCTCGCGGCGCCGCAGCGGCCCGCCCCGGTGGCGGCCCGTACCGCCTGAGCCCGCTTCCGACGGCCCCCGGACGCTCTCAGCGCCGGGGGTCGGACGTCGCGTCGATGTGTTCGGCGACCGCGACGCACAGCAGCCGGGTGCCGGGGAGGGTGGCCCGCCAGCGGTGGCGGACCCCGCCGGACAGGAAGAGCGTGTCGCCCTGGACCAGCCGGTAGGCCCGGCCCTCGGCCTCCACTTCGGCGGCGCCCTCGGCGACGTACATGATCTCGTCGTTGCGGTGCTGGAACTCGCGCCCGAGGTCGAGCTCCCCGGTGAATTCCAGGGCGCTGAGCTGGTGGCGTCCACGGACCACCCGGTGCGCCCCGTCCTCGTGGGCGGCGCGCACGACGTCGACCGCGCGCGCGGAGTCCGCAGCGGCGCGCAGCCGGGCCGTGGTGGTCTCCAGCGCCTCGGCGACCCGGTCGAGCGACCGGGCGCTGGGTCTCGCGCGCTCGTTCTCGATCTGGCTGAGGAACGGTACGGAGAGGCCGCTGCGCGACGCGACGGCGGCCAGGGTGAGTCCCAGGGATCTGCGCTGTCGGCGGACGGCGGCGCCCACTCGGAGTGTTTCCTTCTCGTCCATGTCCGGCTCCCTCCCGAGACGCCATCCTTCCGGTTGTGGGCCCGTCGCGCACACCGTTACGCCAGGACGGCCCGGAAAGTGAGCACACCGGAACGCGGAAGGGGTGGGCACCCGCGCTATCACGTCGACAGCTTCCGCTTCGCTCCCGGCGACCTTCTGCTGCTGTACACCGACGGCGTGACC